>JAJFHK010000435.1 GCA_021775655.1 Filomicrobium sp.
ATGTTGCCGCCACTATGCGGGGCTCCCGTCTTGATCCAGACGGAGCGCCCATCTATCCGGGTCTACACCTTGGACTGGACTCCGCCGAGGTTGACCGGCGCAAGGCAGCAGGGCAGCGGTTTGCGATGCGCCTCAATATTGACAGGGCATCTGCCATTGCTCGTCAAAGGGCAGGCGGTTCTTTAAGTTGGCGTGAGCTGGACGGCGCAAGCCAGGCACATGCTGTTTGTGCCGATCCGTTGGCTTGGGGTGACGTTGTCTTGCAGCGCAAGGATGTGCCGACGAGCTACCACCTGTCTGTAGTCGTCGATGATGCGCGGCAAGGCATTACTCACGTCGTCCGCGGTGCCGACCTCAAACAGGCAACTGCAGTACATCGGCTTTTGCAGGTTCTACTTGAATTGCCCGAACCAGAATACCACCACCACTCTTTGATACTGGATGCCAGTGGCGCCAAATTGTCGAAGTCTGATTCTGCTACGAGTTTGCGGAGCCTGCGCGCCGCGGGGACGACCCGCGCGGAGGTGCTTACGAAACTGGGCCTCGATATGTTGAAGTAGCGGCAAGTTCTCCCGGTCATTTTAACGCTGTTTTTCCCTGCGATCGTATAGACCAGAACGACGCAAGGTGGTTTATTGCCGCATCCACATTGCTCCAATTCGATTAGGAGAATCGCACGTGCGTGTTGCGGGCCGTACGTTCTATGTCCAGCAAGTAGGCGCTTTTATTGCTTTTTTTGCGTTGGTGATTTTGAGTTGCCGTTCAGCTGGGGCAGCGCTTGATGAGGCGGAGAAAGCGTTTGCCGCGAAGCTCGTTACTGCAGCTCATGCGCAACGGACGGTTCCCGTCATCTATGACCCCAGCTACCGCAAACTCGATTATCCCATGGGGGATGTGCCTTGGTACGTCGGCGTATGTACGGACGTTGTTGTGCGCGCCTATCGCGAGATCGGGATCGATCTCCAACCGCTGATACACGAGTCCAGGCTTGGCTCAGGCGACCGCAATATTGATCACCGAAGAGTGGTCGTGATGAAAAAGTTCTTTGCCCGGAATGGTACCCGGCTGCCGGTGACCGACAATCCTGACGATTATGAGCCGGGAGATCTGGTCGCTTATCACCTGCCAGATGGAACGTTTTCGAAGACGCACATCGCGATCGTCTCGGACGGCAAGTCGCTCGCCGGGGTTCCGCTCGTCATTCATAACCGGGGTTATGGCGTGCGTGAAGAAGATTGGCTGTTTGGCAGCAAAATCACCGGGCATTTTCGTTATCAGCGAGCCCCTAATATCGAGGGCTGGACGAAATAATATTTGATCCGTAATTCCATGGATAGAGTTGGTGGGACTGAGTTTTTTTTTAATCCTGATTACCAGCTCATGTATGCGCACTCTAATTGCGGAAATTAATCATTCTAATTCCCGCAAATGACTTTTTTCGACACGTTGGATATGCACTATTGTTAATAATTATATTAATCATTTTCAATGGTTAGTTTTTTACTAATCATTTCGTGTGATTCGGGTTATGCTAGTTTAGCGTTCGTGATTTGGCGATGTCTGGCGAAGATTTTCTATTTTGTCTCGGCGTGGCCTGCGATTTGCGTATTCGTGCACACGCTTAACGATCCAAGGTTTTGAACCGTGACCTTCGAACTGCTTCCGCTCCTCGGAGTCGAGGGAATTATCATCTTTTCTCTCATCCTAATCGTCAGCCTTGGCTTGGCGGGATTTCGGCTGTCTGTGGCGGGGGCGACTGGTCAGCTTGAGAATGGTCAGTCTGTCGGGTCGCTATTGCGGGTTCGTCAGCGATTGGCAACGAGGTCGGCTGCACCCGTACAGGTACCGGAGCAGCGTTCACGGCTGGGTGCGGTGCCGGTGATCGCCGGATGGATTCTCACGGCAGTACGTAATAGCGCTGCCAAAACTTCCGCGAATCAGTCAAAGATCATTCGTGATCGCCCTGCTTTGGGCAGAGTCAAGGGGGCTCCGGCAGTGGAGCCTGTGCAAAGCGAGGATGACAGTGATTTTGTAGACGATGGTCGTGCGGGCGTCTCAGGGATTGAGCCTAAGCGGATGGATTCAGATACGCAGTGGGATCGGGTCAATAAGATCGTAACCGAAGGTCTGGGAAAGGCGAAAGAGATCGAGACGCTGCACGAAGCGGCTGCGCGCCAGCTCGATGCAGTCGACTACGCTTATGAGCGTATGCTTATGGAATTACGAGATGTACTGCCGGGGGTTGTTGAATCCCGTTCGATATGCCGGACAAATCGCGACGACGCTTATGCCGCGGTGACCACCGATGCGAATGAAGCCGCTGTCACGGAATGCGCAGGTCCTGAGGCAGAGATCCAAGACGAGGCAGCTTTGGCGAATGTCAACGGTTACAGCGGTCAGCCAAGCGCGAGAGCTAATCGGGCAAGCGAACGTACGGTGCGACAAGCGAAGGCGGCTGAATCTGCCGCCGCATGAGCCAATTGTGCGAACGGCAGAACTATTCCATTGATGTATGGATTAACAACCTGGGCCGGTGCTGGAAGCATCGGCACGGATGCATTTCAGACGTTCGCGAAGTTCGACGCTTAGCTTACTTCACCGTGATCGTGATGACGTCGCTCTTAACGACCGGCTTGTGGGGTACGTGATTGTGATCACCGAGAATAAGCTGGAGGGTGTGTTCGCCCGGGCTAAGCTCGACTGTCGCTTCGGTTTGTCCGCCGCCAAAGTGCTTATGGTTGTCGTCGGCGGGTACGGGATTGTCGTAATCTTCAAGCTTCGTATCGATGATGAGATGGTGATGGCCGGTCTTTGCCTTCTCTACGCCTGCAGGGGCAACTCCCATCCCGGAGAGGCCGAAGCGTACAGTGACCGGGCTGGTGACTTCGGCTCCGTTGGCTGGCTTGATGAAGTAGACTTTCGCGCCATCGGGCGCTGCCGTCTGGGCTATAGCGGTCGTGGCGATAAGCAAACTCAAAGACGCGCCAATCATCAGTGATTTCAACATTGTGGGTATCTCCTCGAAGGCGTTTGTTTGCGTGATCATGGGTGGCAGACAATTTGAGTTTGATAGAGAATGGGGCTGTACTCAAGACTTCCGGACGTTAGACGCGCCGTTTGCCAATCAAACTTTCAGTGGCTCCAATACGTCATGCGCCAACGCTTAGATTGTGTCCTTGCGAACCGGGGACTCGTGACATCCCGTTCGCGGGCGCGAGATTTAATTGCGCGCGGCGCAGTCTGGGTGGCCGGCGAAGTGGCAAAAAAGGCTGGCCAGCTGGTTGAGCCGGATGTCGAACTTACGATTATTGGAGAGGCCAACGCCTACGTATCGCGTGGCGGTGCAAAGCTGCTGGCGGGGCTGCGAGGATTTGAATTCTCTCCGGACGGGCGGATTGCTCTCGACGTCGGGGCATCGACGGGGGGGTTCACCCAGGTTCTCCTGGAAGGAGGCGCGAACAAAGTGTACGCCGTCGATGTTGGGCAAGGACAATTGGCAACCGAATTGAAGAATGATGCGAAGGTTGTATCGCTGGAAGGTCAGGACATACGGCGGCTCTCGGCGAAGGATGTCGCTGAACCCGTTTCGGCAATCGTGATCGACGTGAGCTTCATTTCTCTCGCGCAAGTCTTGCCGTCGGCGCTGTCGTTTGCAGCTGACGATTGCTGGCTGGTGGCACTGGTCAAACCGCAGTTCGAGGTTGGGCGCAAGAGTATCGGTAAGAGCGGCGTCGTGAAAGACGAAAACGCAGCTGTAACTGCCGTTCTTGGTACTCGCGACTTTCTGACTGGGCAAGGCTGGAGCGTGGTGCGCTCCCTACCTTCTCCATTGCCCGGCAAGAAAGGAAATGAAGAATACTTGGTTGGGGCTTTGCGCAATGGGTGATGCCAGAGAGTTATCGATTACGCGGCTTGGTGCGCATGGTGACGGTGTAGCGGAAACAGAGGATGGCCCTGTGTTCGTGCCTTTCGCGCTTTCCGGCGAGAGGATCAAGGCTGAGGTTATTAAAGAACGAGGCCGGCTTGTTAAAATTCTTGAGGCATCTGCATCGCGTGTAAGCCCGGTCTGCAAGCATTTTGGGCCGGAAGTTTCCGATTCGGAAAAAACAGAAAAGGGTTGCGGCGGATGTGCGCTTCAGCATCTGGCACCGGAGGCCTATCGCGATTGGAAGCAGGGAATCGTTAAGCAAGCTCTTGCAACGCGTGGGTTCGATACCGAGTTGGAACCGATGATTTCGGTCGGCCTTGGCGCACGGCGACGAGCCGTTCTGACAGCGCGCAGGTTGGGGCGGGAAGTTCGAATTGGTTTTCATGCAGCCGGCAGTCACGAACTTATCGACCTTGAGATGTGTCCGGTCTTATCGCCGGACATCGTTGCCGTTATCGCCGGGCTGCGTCAGCTGGTTGGCCCACTAATCAATGACCGATCCGAAATGCGTATTACCGTCCTGCGGGCTGTAAACGGGTTGGACGTTGATATTTCCGGAGGGTCGCCTGTCCGGTCGCCAAAGCTTCAGGCTGCGCTTGCCGAGCAGGCGGCGGGGCTGTCTATCTTGCGATTGTGCTTCGACCACGACCCACTTTACCAAGCGGCTGCACCTTTCATCCGATGTGGCGCAGCGGAAGTGGTTCCGGCACCGGGCATTTTTCTTCAAGCCTCCGCGCAAGCTGAGGCAGCAATGGCTGAAATCGCGGTTGGAGCTTTAGGGAAGCGAGCAAAGTATGCGGCTGATCTGTTTTGCGGAGTTGGGGCGTTCAGTTTCGCACTCGCCTCAAAGGCCAAAGTGCTGGCAATAGACAACGATGCAGCGGCGATCGATGCGTTGGAGAACGCTAATCGCCTGACACAGGGCGTGCGCGGAATTGAAACCCGTCGCCGCGACCTGTTTCAGGAGCCACTTTCCCGCAAGGAGCTGGAGCCGTTCGATCTAGTCTTGTTCGACCCACCACGTGCAGGGGCCAAGGCGCAGGCGGAAATGCTTGCTAAGTCGAAGGTGCCAGTGGTGGTCGCTATATCCTGCAATCCGTCGACGCTGGCGCGCGATCTGAGAATTCTGATCGATGGCGGGTATCGGCTGGAAAGCGTTACGCCAATCGATCAGTTTATGTTTACCGCGCACGTTGAGGTGGCAGCGGTACTTACCCGTTGATAGCGACTGATTTACTGAGGTGGCCTTCGTTGGGCGGTTCGTTCAGCAGTTGCTCGACGTAATCTGGGACGATCTCTGTCGCGGGACCGTGCACGTGTTCGGCAAAATAACCTGTCGTATCGGATGGTGCAAGATTGAGTTCAACGGTGTGCGCCCCGTTTTCTCGTGCTGCGGCAACAAAACTCGCGGCAGGATATACGTTGCCACTCGTACCGATGGCGATAAACAAGTCGCAAGCGCCGACCGCAGCGGCGATGTCTTGCATTTCGTAGGGGACTTCCCCAAACCATACGACGTCCGGGCGCATGCCGCCCAAAAGTTCGCATTCCGGGCACTTCAGTTCGGCAGAGAGCTCTTCAGTCCACGGTAGGCGTGCATCGCAGTTGGTGCAGAGCATTTTCGTCATCTTACCATGCATATGGATGAGACTTTGCGCATCTGCCTGTTCGAGCAAATTATCGATGTTCTGAGTGACCAGCACGACTTCACCAGAATATTCCCGCTGAAGTCGCGCGAGTGCTTTATGAGCACTATTGGGGGTGGCTTTAGCGCCCTCGCGGCGGCGCATATTATAGAATTCATAAACAAGATTGGGATTGCGCTGGAAGCCTTCTGGCGTCGCGACGTCACGGTAGTCGTATTGAGCCCAAATGCCACCGCTATCACGAAATGTCGCAAGGCCAGATTCTGCCGATAATCCGGCGCCTGTCAGGATGACGATCTTTTCGTAGCGTGACATGTTTACGCGCTCCGTACTTGTGCAGTGCAACTTAGCAATTGCACAAAAAACGCTTAAATGAAAGTTTCGGTTCCATTTTGGTCACATATTATTTCCTGGCGGCGACGTCGATTCAATCTGGAACGAGGATTTCGAGTCATGGTTGACGGATCTGTTTCGGCAAAAATGGCGGCTCGTAAAGTCGGAGCTGACCGGCTGGGTATGGCATTACAGCTGGCTGGAAACGTTGCGCGAATGACGTGGTATAGCGGCGTCAATCGAATGCTACAGCGGCAATCGCGCCGGATTGCACCGCCTGTGGATTTCTCGCCCACGCGGCCGGTGCCCAAACGTGATGAACTGCTCGGCGATGTGCGGGCGCTGTTGCGAGAAGATGCAGAAGCGGTCGCTGCCGGGCTTTATCCTCCTGGCGATGAAGAGGCACAAAGCCCAATCGAGCACCTGCGCCGGTTGCGGGCAATGTTCCAGGATCTGCCCGAACTGGCCGGTCGAAGGCAGGAAAGAGACGCGTCAAGCGTGAATTCTGAAGCACATGTTGCCGTAGCTGGCGGCTCTGAATTGCCAGACTATTTCACACAAGACTTTCATTTCCAGACCGGCGGATATCTGACCGAGGGATCTGCACGGCTTTATGACGTACAGGTCGAGACACTGTTTTATGGGGCGGCGGCGGCCATGCGGCGGGTCGGACTGCGGCCAATTGCGGAATTCATGAAGGGGCGAGATCAACGGCGGGTGTGTCTACTCGACGTTGCTTGCGGCACAGGGCGTTTTTTGCGCGATGTTCGGCGCGCATTCCCGGCCATGAAGCTTGCTGGTTGCGATTTGAGTGATGCTTATCTTGAAGAAGCACGTCGGCATATGGGGCGTTTGCGAACGGCACAATTCGTTTTCTGTAATGCTGAAGCGCTTCCGTATGAGGCTTCAAGCCAGGATATCGCTACATGCATCTTTCTATATCATGAACTGCCACCCGATGTGCGCCGCGTGGTGACTAAAGAGATTGCGCGTGTGTTAAAGCCGGGCGGCCTATTTGTGTTCATCGACAGCTTGCAATTTGGCGATAAGCCGAATTGGGATGGTTTGCTCGAAGCATTTCCAGTGCGCTTCCATGAACCCTATTTCCGCAGCTACGTTATCGACGATCTTGAAGCAATGTTTTCGGCTGAGGGGCTGGAGGCAAGCGGCGAAACCCTTGCCTTCCTGTCGAAGGTTGTCGTGAGACGGAAGGCTGAAAGCTGAAAATATCGCCCTTGCACGAGATGACTAGGGCGGGGTTGCGAGCCAAAGCCACTAACCTGATGGCACACTTATTGGCGTTAAACTTAGTAGTATCTTTACGCTGGCGAATTACCGTTTGACCTCGACGTCCGGCGCAGCTTTGCCGTCTATGGGAAGGCTGTCGGCGGAAACGGTCGAGAGTTGAATGGCGTCTTTCAGCTTGGTGCAAATTGAAACGATTTGGACCCGGCTGCAGTACCTATGCAGGGGCACCGTCCAAATCTCTCGAGCCAACCTCAATGATTTGGACCAGCCAGGCCGATGACCAAGTTCAATCCCCAGCGTAATTCGACCGTCGTCGCGGAATTGAAACTCTTGAACCCCTGGGTTGAGAATACCGACTACGGGGATGACATCGTTCAGTTGGCTCGGGCCCTGCTCGGCGACATCGGTCCAATCTCCGAAAAAGCTCACTTTGAACAACGTCTGGCAACTATGGGCAGGTTTGCAGCCGGGAGAGCGGCGTGGAATTCCTGGTCTCAAGAGATGCTGGAAGTGCGAGGCCTCGCTGGTGGCGATCCGGCATTAGCTGCAGTCTGCGATGCGCTGGCGATCGCAAACTTCTCTGGTACGCGCTTCACTGAAGACGTCGATTTCGCCGCTCTGGCGTTTCCGGGGCGGGCAGACTTCTGCGGCAGCGAGTTTGAAGCTGATTGCTGGTTTCAAGGCTCGACATTCTATGGAACGGCCGCGTTCCGCCAAGTCTCTTTCATGGGTGAAGCGAATTTCGAGCGGGCGACGTTTTACGGTCTCGCTGACTTCGCGAATTCCGTCTTTATGCAGTCGGGACAATTCCGCCAGTCGCAAATCCTGGGGCAGGCCATGTTCGAATATACTGACTTCGCCCGCGGTGCATGGTTCTCGGGTGCCAAGATCAACGAAGCAGCCTTCGCAAATGCACGATTTGGAGGCGCGGCTGCTTTCACTGATTGCGAATTTTCCGGGCCGGCGTCCTTCGTTGGGGCGATGTTCCAGAAGTCATGCGGATTTGAAGGCGCCAAGTTCCTAGAAGGTGTCGATCTCAGTCAAGTTGATGTCAATGGAGCGGCCTGGTTTGCGAAGGCCGTTTTCGCGACGCTGCCTAAGTTCGACGACATGTACGTCGCTGGCGGCGGTGATTTTAAGGAGATCATGGCACCGGCATGATTGCTTGGTGACCGTGTGACCTTGTTGCGGTCGTGTTATGAGTGAGGCGTATCGAGTTGTGTTGAAAGAACCTCAAACAAGGCCGCATCGGCAGCCTCAGGCTCCCTCCGCCGGCAAACGGATTTCGGTATCGCTGGAGTCCTTTGAGCAAGTCCGCAGCCTTTTGGTGAAGTTTAACGCGGACTGCGACATTACATTTGTTATCGTCATTCACGATCAAGCCGGCGTGCAGATCGCATCAAGTGTCGATAGCCAACCGGTGTTCGTCGAAGCGAGCCGTCGCAAGCGAGCCGCTAACGTAAAATCCATCCAACTCGTGTCGTGTGAAGATGAGCGTGATCCGGCGCTCGAAGAAGCTATGCTCGGCTATTTCGATGGACTCGATATCGAGTGCCAAACCGGTGAATTTGTTTTCAAGTCGACGCGGACGGAACTTGACCATCGGACGGTTGGGTTCCTGATCACGCCACGCGGTTCGGCTGCTAAAGGTTCCGCAGCTTCTAATGCGGATGCACGACGAATCGAGTCTAGGCCGTTCGAAATCAAGCGGCTGTTTGATGCACTGCTCTATGTTTCTTTGCAGTACTGCTTGTCTCCGCGCCATTCGGATACGTTCTTCGGCCTCGCGCCTGACTTGTTGTCTCGCGCGGCAGCCCAGCTTTATCTGCAGAAACTTTCCCAGGAAGCGACAGGCCGGATGAACTACGGCCTCTACGAATTGTGCTGCGATCTCGCGGCAGCACAATATGAGGGCCGTGCGGGTGCCGGTTACATTATTCTGGCCAAGAGGGGGAGCGCCAACGTCCGTCCGAGCATTGAGTTTCGACGGCCAATCCATTTGTCCCACAACACCGGTGTGCGCAAACTCATTGAAATGGCTTCGCAGCAGTTCGCGCTGCTGTTTGACGGCGATTACTTTTATGGCTTTGTGGATTTTGACCAAATCAAAGATTGCCATCAGATCCTATTCAAGGGCCGTGGCATCTGGACGATGCAACGCGGCGAGCAGCTCCTCGCGATGGTTTCGTATGGGACCCCGGTTGAAGTGGACCGCATCCTGACGAAGGCTATGTTCCAGGCGCACGTGATGAGCTGTCTTCCGATGGTGGGTTCAGAGGGTCTGGAGACGTTGTGGAATATTGCAACGATCGCCGCTGAACAGCCGGTTGGGACAAACATCTTGTTCACGCCGGGTGCGCGTCATGAAGCACAGCGTTTGTCATCGCAGTGCATCCCCATTCGTCCGGTGGCCCTGACGCCGGATGTTACGACACAGCTGACGGCGATCGATGGGACACTTATTGCCGACATTGATGGCAATGTGCACGCGGTTGGCGCTATCATGGATGGGAGTTCCACGCCGAGCGGCACCTGGCAGCGCGGTGGCCGTTATAATTCAGCGGCGAATTACGTCACCAGCAGCATGTATCCGTCGATGATCTTCATCGTCTCTCAGGACGGCTACGTTGATATCGCTCCGCCGATGGATCCGAAGGGCGACAAATGGTCAATGAAACGGTACCTAAAGTTGAACTCCACTGCCATTTGATCGGGACGCTCAATGCCAAGCTTCTTCGCGAAATAGTGTTGGCGGGAGACCCGGTGCTTGTTCGCCCGGAGGCATTACGTGCCGTTGGCTTCGGCGAAGGTCCGCGAGGATTCGCCGATTGGTTGGACCGCGTTGAACCCTATAAGAGCGCAGGCTGGCGAGACTTTCTGCCCGTACTTGAGCGGCATATGGAGCGGCTCGTCGAGCAACACGTCGTCTATGCTGAAATGATGATCTCCCCGATGATGTTCCCGCGCGACTTGGGAGCATTGGTCGACGCCTTTGCTGAGTTCCAGGACTGGGTGCGCGAGCGTGAACGTGGCCGGCTGCAGGTCGAATTCCTGTTCCTCGTGCCACGAAGTCTTCCTGATGAAATCATTGACGAGGATATTGCGCGTTGCGTTGCGCTGGCTAGGTCTGGCGGCATCTGCGGGATTTCCATCGCCGGATTAGAGCAGAACTGTCCGGCTTCCCGCTTTGCGCGAATGTTCGATGTGCTCAAAGACCACGGACTGGGAATCGAGGTCCATGCCGGTGAGTTGGGAGGATCATCAGAAGTCGTGGAGGCGCTTGATATTGGTCGGGCGGACCGGATCGGCCACGGTATTTCAGCTTTTCAAGACGAAGGGCTCATTTATCGGTTGTGCGAAGAGAACGTCCACATTGAATTTTGTCCGACCAGTAACCTGAAAATGGGCGCCGCAAAAGATATGGCCAGCCATCCTATCGGTTTGGCCCGCGACCTTAAAATGAATTTCAGTATCAATACCGACGATCCTGGCGCATTCGATTGCGATATGAATAGCGAATTTGCGCTTGTCGCTGGGACCTTCCACTTCGGAGACGAAGATTTTGCAGCAGTCGCAACAAATTCACTTGCAGCAAGGTTCCAACCGAACCTGCGTTTTGGTGATCGATTGAAAGAACTGGCTGGTGTAGAGGCAGATCGGAAGAATTTCGTCTTAACAGAATGATAACGTTGCCGGCTTGTTACTGTGTCCACAGGACTTGAAATGCAGGACTTTTGTGAATTGCTAAAGTTTCTGAGGAAGACTAGTTCAGCTAGGTATTGATTTGGCCCCGAAGAAGCGAAGTTTCAGGGGTGAAATGTTTGGGCGCGTAGCCGAGATCTGTTTGCGTGCGGCCCTTGTAGTGTCCAGGGGTGTATCGAGCAAACCGAGGGCTAGACATGGCGAACGTTTTTTTGAATGCGCTGGATAGCGGTGACCACCTTTCGAGCAGTTCCGTTTCCTATCACTTCAGCGATGACTACTTTGTCTGGAATGCCTATGAGAAGGCGCAGTTCGCCGTGGCACTCTCACAGTGGTCGAACGTTGCCAATCTTCACTTTGTGCAGACAGGGAATGCCGCTGCGACGGACTTTATCTTATACAACGTTGACAGTTCGACGACAGGTGCCGGTATTCTGGCGACCTTTGAATTTCCGTGGGGTGGCCGTCAAGAAGGCTATTTCAACTACGAAGGCACCGGCTGGGATTATCAGAATGTCAACGGCGGGCTGGAGATGGGTGGATACGGCTTCACGACGATTCTTCACGAGATCGGTCATGGGCTTGGTCTCGCCCATACGCATGACCGAGATGGTGCTTCGAGTATCTTTCCTGGCGTTGATTCTGCATTTGACACGGGGCGATATGGCCTGAATCAAGGCCTCTATACGGTCATGGGTTACAACGACGGACGGATTGCCGACAACCTTGATCCCGATGCAACTCCTGGATACGGGTGGTCTGGAACACCAATGGCATTCGACATCTTTGCCATTCAGCAAATCTATGGGACCAACACCTCATACCATGCCGGGAACAATGTTTATCTACTGCCTGAGACGAACGATGTTGGGACTTACTATCAGGCTATTTGGGATGCAGGCGGGACCGACTGGATCCGTTACGACGGTGACAACGAGTCAACGATCGATCTCAGAGCCGCCTCTTTGCGCAGCGGGGATGCGTATGCCGGCGGGCGCTTGTCGAGCGCCGATGGCATATATGGCGGCTACACAATTGCCAGTGGTGTCACGATTGAGAACGCGAGTGGCGGTTCGGCGCGTGATCTCATGTTCGGCAATCAAGCGCGCAATGTGATGCAAGGCGATGGTGGTAATGACCTCCTGGTCGGCCTTGGCGGCAATGATCGGTTGATAGGCAATTCCGGAAACGACGTTTTGCGAGGAGAAAGCGGACGAGATCAACTCATCGGACACGGCGGCAATGATCGACTCATCGGAGGCCAGGACATTGACGTATTGGCCGCTGGAGGTGGGGATGACGTTTTGATTGGCGGCGGTGGTAGCGATGTGCTCAGGGGGCAGTCCGGAAATGACCGGCTGATCGGTGGCGGCAGTAGCGACAGAATATTCGCCGGAGCCGGCAACGATGTCATGAATGGCGGTGCCGGTAATGATGTGTACGGCTTTGCTGGTGGTGTCGACAAAGCCATCTTCACGGGTCGCTGGGGGGATGACCGGATTGTGAACTTCAAGCTCGGCGAGGACTTGCTGGATTTCAGCAAGGTAGGCGGCTTGAACACATTCGCCCAGTTGTCAATTACGGATGCGGGTCGGGATGCTGTGATTTCATTTCGCGGTGAAAGTGTAACGCTGTTGAATATCAATCACCGGGCAATCGATGCAGATGACGTGATCCTGTAGGATATTCTGTTCTCGCCGACGCTAGCTGCGCGGAGTTTCACGTGCGCGGATGCTGCTACAGTTCGTCGTCGAGATCTTCTTCGTCACTTAAGCCAACATCGTGTGGTAGCTTGACGTCGGCTGCAACGGTTTCGCTCAGGATTGTCTGATTGATGAATCTAATCTCATCGAGATTTTGCACAACCGATTGCAATTGTGCG
>JAJFHK010000436.1 GCA_021775655.1 Filomicrobium sp.
CGACTTCATCGACGATCACGTTATGGCCTACTTCAAGCGCCGGCTGAATCAAGCACCCCGCGATGCCAATTTCGCGCTCGAGTATATCAAAGATCACGCCAAAAACCGCGATGAACAAGAAGCTTGCGTCGAAGCGGTTCGATTCAAGTGTGACGTCTTATGGGTACAGCTCGACGCGCTCTACAATGCCTATGTCGATGGTCACATTCCGCCCGGCGCATTCCGACCGGGGGAGAAGAATGTCTGAGCCAAACACCCCGTCCCGGCTCATCGTCACTGGCGATAGCATTCTGAAGCTGCCGCGCCATATCAAACTAAGGCACGATTCGGGCCGGGGGCGTTGGATCATACTCGCCCCGGAACGGGTTTTCGAGCCAGATGAAACCTCCGTAGAGGTCCTCAAGTTATGCGACGGTGAACGCACCGTTGGCGCTATTTCTGCGGCACTCGCCGAGCAATATCAAGCGCCTGTGGATGTCATCACTGCCGACGTCATCGATATGCTGCAGGACCTCGCAGATAAGGGAGTTCTGAAATCATGAGTGATACTATCCAAGAAACAAAAACGGGCGAATTTAGTGCTGACGTTGATCTGTCGTGTGCGCGGGCTCCGGTAGGGCTGCTGGCGGAGCTGACGCATCGCTGCCCGCTGCAGTGCCCATACTGCTCCAATCCAGTCGAACTAGAGCGCGTCAATACCGAGCTTTCCACTGAAGATTGGAAACGCGTCATGCGCGAAGCCGGCGAGCTCGGCATCCTACAGATTCACTTGTCGGGTGGGGAGCCGACCGCGCGGCGCGATCTCGAAGAAATCGTGGAGGAAGCCGCTAAAGCGGGGCTCTACACGAACCTCATTACTGCTGGCGTACTGCTCAAGCGGGAGCGGCTGGAAAAGCTCCGAGACCTGGGCCTCGACCACGTGCAACTGTCGATCCAGGATGTCGATGCCGAGAATGCGAACAGGATCGCTTCGTACAAGGGCGGCGCTGAAAAGAAGCATGAAGTGACGAAGTGGGTACGCGAGCTTGATATGCCGCTGACCATCAACGCACCTATTCATCGTCAGAATATAGATAACCTGCCGGCCATCATCGACTACGCCGTCAAAGTTGGCGCGGGGCGATTGGAAGTGGCCCACATCCAATACTATGCCTGGGCTTTGAAAAACCGCGCGGCACTTATGCCGACCAAAGAAGCGTTCATGAAGACGGCTGAAATCGTCAACGAGGCAAAGGAACGGCTCAAGGGCATCCTCGTGATCGACTTCGTCGTGCCAGACTATTATGCGAAGTACCCGAAGCCCTGCATGGGCGGCTGGGGCCGGGGCATTATCAACGTAACGCCATCGGGGAAAGTGCTGCCGTGTCATGCAGCAGAATCGCTGCCGGGTCTTGAGTTCGATAATGTACGTGACCGGTCGCTTTCCGATATCTGGCTGAAGGGTCAAGCATTCGAGAAATATCGCGGCACGGATTGGATGAAGGAACCGTGCAAATCGTGCCCGCGCAAAGAGATCGATTTCGGCGGCTGCCGCTGCCAAGCCTTCGCGCTGACCGGCGATGCCGCCAATACGGACCCGGCGTGCTCGCTTTCTCCGATGCACGAGGAGTGGGCGCAGGTCGCCACCGAGGAATCGCACACGGAAACTCCCGAATTCATCTTTCGGCGAATGGGTTCAACTCCGGCCAACGCGGGGTGATTGTGTTAAACAGCCACGGGATATGCGCTTCAACCTATATTTGATGGCAGTCCGCACACCTTAATTGAGCCTTTTGTATTCAACGAAAGACGGAAGCTGTTTATCGGCGAGCCCGATCTATTCACCACGGCGCGGTGGTGAAGTTGCCCAAAAGTCCAAAGGGCAGGAGAGGCGCGAAGATCGATGTGGTTTATTGAGCAAGCGGCTCCACGGTGCAATTTGGTCAATTGGGCCCGCCGCCAGGGTCTCATCAAGCATCCCATCGGCCCCGTTTAGCGGCCCAACCGTATCGGCCGATACGCTTGTCGCCACTCGCCTCGCCGAACGGGGCTGATTGACGAAATTACGATTCACGTGCTGGTGAATAGATCGGGCTGGGTGCGCTAGGTTCACGCATAGTTCACAAAGGGCTTGCCACAATCCCGGTTGATTGTGCTATGCGCATGTGCCTGCAACCAAACCGTCAAAACCGTGAGGGAGAACGACTTTCCATGTTGAGAACACTTCTTGCTGTCGCCATGATCGCCGCCGTTCCTACGATCGCAGCCGCTGAAGGCGACGCAAAAAAAGGTGAAAAGGTCTTCCGCAAATGCAAGGCCTGCCACACTGTTGATGAAGCCAAGAACAAGGTTGGCCCGCATCTCATTGGCATCGTGGGTCGAAAAGCCGGCGCTGCCGAAGGCTTTAAGTATTCCGATGCAATGGCGAATTCCGGACTCACCTGGGATGCCGCCACACTCGGAGAATACTTGAAGGATCCAAAAGGCAAGGTTCCTGGAAACAAGATGATCTTTGCCGGACTCAAGAAGGACGATCAGGTCGCCGACCTCATCGCTTTCCTTGAAACAAGTAAGTAGTTAACTCCGCAGGTAATGATTTTTGCCGATCAAGCGCCGCGCTCGGAAATGAGAGCGCGGCGTTTTCTTATTCGATTGGTTCGATGCCTTCGCGAACTATATTCGCCAGCCACACGGCAATTGTACGTCCTTCGAGTTCTAGATCTGGTACGATGTCGGCCATGGGCGCCAGCACAAACGCGCGCTTGGTTATATGGGGATGAGGCACTGTCAGGGTGTCGTCGGACAGATCCACATCACCATAGACGAGAATGTCGAGGTCAATGATGCGAGGGCCCCACTTTTCCGACCGGTGGCGGCCCATTTTTTCCTCGACGGCCAGACACTTGGCGAGCAACGCGTGCGGATCGAGTCCGGTCCTTACGCCAACACAGGCGTTCACAAACCAGTCCTGGTCAGTATTTCCCCACGGCGGGGTCTTATAAATTCGCGAACGTGAGGTTAACTCTATGTCGCCTGGCTCGGTCAGCAGTGCGACCGCATGTTCGACGTTGGCGACTTTGTCGCCGATGTTGGAGCCGAGGGCGACGACGGCGTCGACCTGCGGTTCGGTTTTTGTATTCAAGGGGCGGCTCCGACTTCGGGAATAATCAATCGTACTTGACGTAGGAGAAGCGCAGGTCGTCCTGCGGCGTACCGTCAAGCGCACCACCTTCAGCCCCAGGCTGCCAGCCGACGACATCCTCTATCTTGCGGGCAAGTTCAAGGTCTTTCATGGTGATCCCCTTGGCCGAGTGGGTCATAAGCCGTACCTCGACCCAGGCATAAGATGCGGTCAGGTCAGGATGGTGCCATGCGGCTTCGGCGAGGTGGCCTACC
>JAJFHK010000437.1 GCA_021775655.1 Filomicrobium sp.
TGATGGCCGAGAAATCGCCAAAACGCTTGGCGGCAAACCCTTTTTCTCACGCGCGCCCTGGTTGATGCTGCAATCCCGCAGCCGATACGTTCCGCACGAACTTCGCCAGCGCTTCAACAACAACGGCGACCTGCGCATGGCGGGCTACAAACTTGAAAAAATCTGGCCGGAAGACTAGCGGCTTCGTTCTTGTCCGTCGGATGGCGATCACTCACAGACAGGCCGCCTCGGGTAACGCGCCAATTGCCATATGCTCCAAAGTTCGCTTGCAACGTGTTGAACGAATCGGAGTTCGCCCATCGCGGCAGCCTGCGCCGAAAGTGCAGCGCAGGCCCGTAGGGCAAAAAATCAGCGCGCAAGCCCAAATCGGGCGCACGCTTCGAGCGGTGCACTGGCACAGCCATTGGCCGCAAATTTTATATGACCGGGAGACCGCCGGCGCAATACGCGCCAGCCAAATCAATTAGGTCAGGGACGTCGGACCCGCTTAGCGTCCCTGCGACGCCGACAGGCACTCTGTCAGCATAACCTTTTCAAGCCTTTCGAGATCTTCAGGGATCTCTTCGCCGGCATCACGATGCTTTTGGATACAGTCGCGCACAGCGGCATAGCATTCACGTGGGTCGTCGATTTCGTCGATAAGCCCGTTCAGTTCGGTGACGTCTTGCACCACACTCGCATTCATTTTGCGATCCTTTTCCGTTTCCTCACTGGTCCATCGGCATCCGTCAGGGGGCGATCTGAACCAGAAACCAATCAAGTTTGCCTTCGATTGGTTAGTAAGCATTTACGCATCATAGCGCAGTCTTCAACCCAGTAATGTTCCAATAGTAACCGGCAGTGGCGATGAACCAACACTTAACGTCCGTGACTTCGGCACTGCACAACGACTCATGGCACCCGCTCAGGGCGATCCGATTACGGCGGGTGATTGCTTCTGACAAGTCACCTTTTGGACCTTCCCCAACACTCTTGTAAGATTGCGTGAACTAGCTTTGAAGCTCGACAACAACGCGGCTTAGACAACCCTGCGAACGGCAAGGTCCTATCCCCCTCCAACAACTACATTTTGAATTCCAGCATGACCCAGCCCACCAGGCGAAACCTCATTACCGACATCGAAGGCATTGCCGTCGGCAATGCAGACGATGCGACAATATGCTCTGGGGTTACGATCGTGTTACCTCCAGCCGGTACCATCGCTGCTGTTGATGTGCGAGGCGGCGGCCCGGGCACAATGGAAACTGACGCACTTGGACCCGACGGCACAGTCGAAGAGGTTCATGCTCTGGTGCTTTCTGGTGGCTCTGCCTTTGGTATGTCGGCAGCGTCCGGCGTTCGCGACTGGCTTGCAGAAAAGGAAATCGGGTTTCAAATCCGGGAAGCCCGTGTACCAATCGTCGCACAAGCTATTCTCTTCGACCTGCTGAACGGCGGCGCCAAGGACGGGCTTTCGGAAGCTTACAACCAGTTGGCCAGACAAGCTTGCGCGGCTGCGGCTACCGGCGAATTTGCGCTTGGAAGTTCAGGTGCCGGATATGGCGCAACAACGGCAAACCTGCGTGGCGGCCTCGGCAGCGCGTCGTTTGATCTAGGCAACGGCCTGTCAGTTGCAGCGCTCGTGGCGGCAAACCCCGTTGGGACGGTCACGATCGACACAACGCCGAATTTCTGGGCTCATCCCTTCGAACGCGATGGCGAATTTGGAGGGCTTGGCTGGCCCGTTGACTGGAAAGGTCCGCCCAATCCACCAGTTCTCAAGGGCGGCGTAAAGGAAAGCACGACGCTTGCGGTGATTGCCACCGACGCGATCCTCGACAAACGCTCAGCCCGGCGCCTCGCAATCATGGCTCAGACCGGCTTGGCCCGTGCGATTCACCCCGTGCATACACCCCTTGATGGCGACGTCGTCTTTGCACTCGCCACCGGCAAAATGCCGCTCAAAGACCCTATTGTCGATCTGGCCCGGCTCGGCAGCGCCGCCGCCGACACGCTCGCGCGTGCCATCGCCCGCGCCATTTTTGAGGCGGCACCTATCCCCGCCGGCTGGACAGCATCTCCCGCGTACGCTGAGCGCTTCCCGCGCCTCTCCTGAACGGCGTCCCGAGTTATCCAATGAGCCATTGCCATTGCCACCGCCAGGGTGTTAGCAGCCCCTCTTAACCGTTCAACGACCTGTTCCGTGCCCTCGCACGATCAAAACGAAAAGAAGACCGCCCATGATTCCGCGATACTCCCGCCCTGAGATGACCGCTATTTGGTCTCCCGAGGCCCGCTTTCGCATCTGGTTTGAAATCGAGGCCCATGCAGCAACCGCCATGGCCGAGATCGGCATGATTCCCAAAGAGTCTGCCGAAGCGATTTGGGAAAAGGGCGGCAGCGCCGAATTTGATATTGCCAAGATTGATGAGATTGAAGCTGTCACCAAACATGACGTCATCGCCTTTCTGACCCACCTAGGAGAATTCATTGGCCCGGATTCCCGTTTCGTCCACCAGGGCATGACATCTTCAGACGTCCTCGATACCTGCCTTAACGTACAGCTCACCCGTGCCGCCGACCTGCTTCTGGACGACCTCGACCGGTTGCTGGCAGCGCTCAAGACCCGTGCCGGACAACACAAAACCACGCTCACCATCGGCCGCAGCCACGGCATCCACGCCGAACCGACAACCTTCGGTATCAAGCTCGCCTACGCCTATGCGGAATTCCAGCGCAACCACGACAGGCTGGTTGCAGCACGCCGAGAAATCGCGACCTGCGCGATTTCGGGAGCAATCGGCACATTTGCAAACATCGATCCGCGCGTTGAAGAACACGTCGCCGCAAAAATGGGCCTGACGCCTGAGCCTGTTTCGACGCAAGTCATCCCAAGAGACCGGCACGCTATGTTTTTCGCCACGCTCGCCGTCATCGCCTCATCGATCGAGCGACTGGCCACTGAAATACGCCATCTGCAACGCACCGAGGTGCTCGAAGCCGAGGAGTACTTCTCACCCGGCCAGAAGGGCTCATCGGCTATGCCACACAAGCGCAACCCTGTGCTGACGGAAAATCTGACTGGCCTTGCCCGAATGGTTCGCGCCTATGCGCTTCCTGCAATGGAAAATGTCGCGCTTTGGCATGAACGCGATATCTCGCACTCCTCCGTGGAGCGCATGATCGGGCCGGACGCTACAGTCACGTTGGACTTCGCTCTCAACCGCCTTGCCGGCGTCATTGAAAAGCTCGTCGTCTACCCCGAACGCATGCAAGAAAACCTCGACAAGCTCTGCGGTTTGCACAACTCACAGCGTATTCTCTTGGCCCTCACGCAAAAGGGGCTCTCGCGCGAAGACGCGTATGCCGCAGTGCAGCGCAACGCCATGAAGACTTGGAACGAAGGCGCGGACTTCCTGAGCGAGCTGAAAGCCGACCCTGACGTCGCCAAGCATCTCTCAACTGCCGAACTCGATCAGATGTTCGATATTGCCTACCACTTGAAACATGTCGACACGATCTTCGCTCGCGTGTTTGGTTAGGCGGTACACACCACCAGTCGTCCTGATCGCTGCCGGCAACTGTGATGCGACCGAAGCAAATTTGGCTGAATAGTAGAAACACCTTATGCGCACCGCCGACGCAGAAATCCTGATCATCCCCGGCTGGTCTGGTTCCGAAGAAGACCATTGGCAAAGCCGATGGCAACGCAGTCTCAAGACCGCAAGGCGTGTCGAGCAGGAAGACTGGTTCGAGCCCAGCCTCGACGCCTGGAGGGGACGTATTCAAGCTGCCGTTGCCGAAGCCGCGCGCCCGGTCGTTCTTGTAGCCCACAGCCTCGGGGTGGCAACAACCGTCCACGCCGCCGCAGCGCTCCCTCATGAAAGAATTGCCGGCGCTTATCTCGTCGCCCCCGCCGATGTCGACAACGCCGACAAATGGCCAATCACACGGGGTTACGATCCTGTACATTCGCTACAGGGGTTTGCCCCAGTGCCCCGCGAACGGCTTCCGTTTCCCTCCATGCTCGTCGCATCAGCAAACGACCCCTACTGCTCACTCAAAAGAGCAAAGGAACTGGCCGGCAACTGGGGCGCCAAAGTCATCGAAGCTGGAGAGTGCGCACATTTGAACGTTTCTTCTGGCCACGGGCCATGGCCGGAAGGATTGCTGAGATTTGGGCTGTTCATGAAGGAACTCGGCTGACAAACGCCGAGGCCGCCGGATCAAGCAGCGGCTTCCATAACAGATACGACGGCGCTTTCGAAGATACGCCGACCATCGGTTCCGCCTAGCGCAGTTTCAAATAGGCGCTCGGGATGCGGCATCATTCCTAGAACACGGCCCGTGGGATCGCTGATTCCCGCTATACCACGTTGGGATCCATTTAGATTGCCCGCTTCGGTGACTTCGCCCTCTGCATCGCAATAGCGGAAGGCAACCTGATTCTCACCTTCCAGCCTATCGAGCGTCGCCTCGTCGGCGAAGTAATTGCCGTCATGGTGAGCAATCGGAACGCGAGCGACTTCCTTCTCGCGGTAGCAGTTGGTGAAAAATGTCTCGTGATTGTCACAGCGGATGAAGACGTCGCGGCAAATGAATAAGAGCGAAGCATTACGCATCAGCGCGCCCGGAAGCAGACCCGTCTCAAGCAGCACTTGGAAACCATTGCAGATTCCGATAACCGGCATCCCGGCTTTGGCCTTGGCGACAACATCCCGCATGATCGGTGAGTGCGCAGCCATTGCTCCGCAACGCAAATAGTCGCCGTAAGAAAAGCCGCCCGGCAACACGATGAAGTCGCTTGCCGGAACCTCGGAATCTCCGTGCCAAACCATATTGGCGCTGAAACCCGTGACAGCTTCAGTTGCGACCTTAACGTCGCGATCACAGTTGGAGCCGGGAAAAACAATAACCGAGGCGCGGATCATAGCGGTTTCTTTCGAAAGTCTGAATCTTCCAGATGTTTAGTGTGCGGACAACTTTACTGCAACTCAATCAGTGGCCCTTAGCCTGATCCAATTAGTGGGTGGGGCAAAAATTGCTGGATAAACTCGTCCGTAACCTACTGGGGACACTGGCATGGAGAATCGGCTGGCTGGTAACGCTGGCCGGCTTGATCCCACCCGGCATGCAGGTATTCGACAA
>JAJFHK010000438.1 GCA_021775655.1 Filomicrobium sp.
CAATGCGAACTCGCAATTGGCGTGTGGCATCAATGCTTACGCGTTAACGGCACGAAGCGAACGGGTATCACTTCCTGCTTGCGAGTTGACCCGTCGGCCAGCTTTTCCACGACGACAAGCTCCTGCTCGAACTCACCGACGGGAATAACGAGCCGCCCGCCGGGTCGCAATTGGTCAACCAGTGGTTTCGGGATATTGTCTGGTGCAGCGGTGACAACTATCGCGTCAAACGGCGCTTGTTCATGCCATCCAGCGTACCCATCGCCAATCCGGGTCTTGATGTTCGCGTAACCGAGCCGTTGCAGCGTGTCAGCAGCTTGGCGACCGAGCGGTTCGATGATTTCAATCGAAAAAACCTCACTTACCAATTCACTCAAAACGGCAGCCTGATAGCCAGACCCAGTGCCGATCTCAAGAATCTTGTCTTCCGGGCCGACGTCCGCAAGTGCAGTCATCAGCGCCACAACCAGCGGCTGCGAAATTGTCTGCGCATGACCGACCGGCAGTGGCCTGTTGCGGTAGGCATGGCGGCGTTGAGATTCCGGAACAAACTCGTGCCGCGGGACTTTCTCAAGTGCCACGAGCACTGGCTCGACCGACTTAGACAATGTCGTCTGCTTCGCCAGCCTGACGAATTCAGCTCGCACTTCCTCAACGAGCGCAATCCGCGCTTTGCGAAACGTGTCACCGCTGTCGTCAATGTTCACATGCTGGGTCATGGACACCATCACCGTTCCCATCGCCACCGCCGCAAACATGATGATCCCGATCGCCATGTCTGGCAACCGCGCAAGCATTGAGGGAAATGGCTTGATTGTCACTTCACCTCCGCAAAAACGGGCGATGATGACTTCAGACCGCGCGCTTTCCAACAATAAGATCCCAAGCGATATTGATCTGCTTGGTGCGCTCTTCACGCATTCTCTTATCGGACTCGTCCTTGGCATGATCAGGATGCCAACCCATGCGCAGGGCATCGACGATCCGTTTCAGCGTACCATCAGTGGCATCCGCATTGACGCCAAGCACCTCAAATGCCTCGGCACGTGATTTCGGCATCACGAGGTCTTCGCCAGCGATCTTGACGGTGGCAGCCGCACTATCGGCAATTCGCCCGATCCGCTCCAGGTCGCGGACCACCGAGCGTAAGCTGCCGGCAACACGCGCGGTCTTCGGCTGCTCGCTTGATGAACCGCCACGTAGACTGTCAAGCCGCTGACGCACGCTTCTTAGTTCAGCCGACAGTGTATCCCGAAGCGCCGATGCAGGGCCTAGCGCGCGCACGGCATGATCGGCTTTCTTGAATAGCGCTTCCGCAGCTCGCGCTCCATTGGCAATACTCGCATTGCTCCATTGCCAAGGTTTACCTGACTTGTATTGCCGCCATTTGAAGCTCACCCAGCGTGATTGCAGCCTGGCTCCAATGCCACTCGCTGCACACGACACACGAGCAAACAGCTTACCAGGCACTGCTTCCAGAGATTGCTTTCCATCCCCAGCGAGAGCCGTGAAGGTTTCCTTGTCACGCACCGCCAGAGCATAACGACGACCATACCAGCCTACGGTCGCCAATAGGCTGGTTCCGGCCAGAACAAAAAACAGCATCGCTAAGTTAGATTTGCCAGCCGGTCCGAATGAATGGCCCATTGCACCCGGCCCAGTTCCTTCGGCATGATAGACAACTGCCTGCCATCCGTCCGCTGGGGTACCATTCGGTCCAGCTACAGCAAGCTTGTCGAGTACCGCTGGAACAATCTGTGGGTTTGCTCCCGGCGCGTTGACAACGGCGTTTTCGATAATTGGCTCAAATCGCTGGCTGTTAATCAGCAGCGCCTCTTCGCCGTAATCCAGCGCCGCCCTATCGGCTGCCAAGCCTGGAACAATCCGTGCACCGAGTTCCGCTATCGGCGCATACCCTTTCGGCATGACAAAGCGCGCCATACGGCGGCCTTCGGGACCTTGATTGGGCTTCTTAAGGAGAAGATTGAGCTGGCCGTTCTCGATCCAGGAGGTTCCAACGTCATTTGAACGGATTTGTGAGGCAATCACTGCCCACGGTGCCGAAATTCCTTGGCAACGCACATTGAAGCTGTGAAGGGCCATGGTCCGGCAATCGCGACCTGTTGCATCCTTGCAGGCGCGGTAATCGCGCTGTTGACGCTCACCGACGATTTCATGCCGCGTAGGTGCTGAAGTACTGATTGTCGGCTTGCCGCCTTTCACAGAACATGAAAACGGCATTGTTACCGCTTCGCCCGTGCCTGCCGCAGCAGACAGTCCGGAGACAGCAACCAGGACCAGTGCGGCCCCAACAATCCTGAACGATTTACTTGTCAATCGACGCACCCTTCCCCCCGACAAGTGGTACGCAACACTATCGTTTTGCGGTAATAGTCATAACATGGGCGCGACTAAGGCAACACTCTGCAACCTTGCCGGGAAGGAAACTTTTCCAGAGATAATTTCCTACAAAACGAGATGAGCCTTCGAGGTGAAGCCAAAACCTCACATCTGACCCTGGTCGCCTCTAGTCGCCGCGCAACAGCCCCGTAAATCCCGTAATTAGCAGCGACGTGAGCACAAGGCCGATAATCGTCTCAAGGATCATCCCAACATAAATCAGACCACCGAGCGTAATGCTGATAGTAGGAACACTCGTCCCGTCTTGATTTGGACCAGCCTTATCCTCGATCGGCGCAAAAGTAATTGGCTGCGGAATATCCATAAGCGGCCGCCAAGACAGGTTAGGACGCCAGTGATCGGCATACCCAAACGACACAAACGGAACGAACACATCAAATGAATACGCCAGCGGGTTAAAAACCGGATAGACCTCATCGAACGCCTCGGGCGAATAAGCGTCACGGTTTGTCATCACGAATACCGTTTCATCCCGGCATCCAGCCTTCTCACATTGCCCGCCTGCCCACGCCCACAGCCCGGCGAAAAGCGCGATGAATACCACCATCCAGGCAACAGTCCGCCAGGGATTAAAGCCATACAATGCGAACAGGTCGAGGAATCCGCCCTGCCAGCGCTGCAACGTTCGCGTCGCATGGCTATTACGTTCACGCCTCATTCGCGCAATCGAGATTTGCCGCGAATCTTCGTCATAACCCTGCTGCACCAGCCGGGTCTCCAGCTGCACCCATGGCTGCGGCTTGAAGTGATCGCGAATATCACAAGCTTGTTGACCTTCAAGCCAAACCAACCGTTGCGCCCCAACCCGGTCGTCAGCTTTCCTATGCCAGTGGGACCGGCCTTCCCTGGCTCCTGATGGATTGTTCAAGTGGTCGTAGATGAACCCGTCGAGGACCAAATGATCGATGTCGACTCCGTCGATAGAGCGACCCCGCACCTCGACGCTCGGTGTCCAAGTGTCAGCAAAGTCGTGGTAGGACGCCGCGCGCGCCCGCGAAAAATCTACGATTCCGCGCGGGCGCTGATCTGGCACCGCCGGCATGCACAGCCGCTTTACATCCGCATCCGCAAGCGAAATTGCAGCCTCATCCCAGTCCGTAAGTGCATCCCACTTGTCGCCGGACACAGGTGCTGGCCGGCCATCACGGGCTAGTGCGGCACTCTTGATGTGGCTGCCCGAGAAGTCGAGCACGCCGGGAATTCGCACCTGATCAAGGACGAGTGCACCGATTGCCTGCAAGCCGTCGCTCAATTCAACATCGCGCCCAAACCGGCTTCCATTGACCATCAATGCTGCGCCCGACTCCACCTTGAGGGATGCTCCACGCAGTCGGAATTGATTACCGATATCGCACGCCGGGAAGCGGATTAGCCCGAACACAATCGACCGGGACATGTAGCAACCGCCGCGAATATGGGCGCCATCGCCGCGAATGGAGAGCTCAGCGCCAAACAACCGCGCTTCAGTTAATCTGAGCTGACCGCGAATGCTGGCTCCCGGAAAACTCAACGCCCCAATGAGCTTCGAGCGGGCCATATCCCAGTTTCCCGAAATCGAAATTCCACCAGCCGAAATGGCCGTCGTGCCGCCTTCAACCTCAATTCCTTCAGCGATAAAGCCCTTGCCGATTTCCGCACCGTCAAGATCAATGCCACCCATGATTCGAGCATCAACTAGATTGAGGCCTTGCCCGATGTTGACACTGGCTGCCTCAATTGCCGTTTCCTTGCCCGAAACCGTCAGCCCCTTGCCCTCGAAGCGCCCGCCCAGCCGCGCATTCGCGAGCCGAATGCCTAACGAAATACGTGCCTCCGTTGCAAGAAAATCGCCATCGATCCGCGCGCTCTCAACATCAAACCCACACGCATTGCCCTCTACCGTCATACGTTCGGCATAGATTCCCGAACCCAATTCAGACCGAGCAAATTGCGCATCACCCTTTAACCGAGTCCGGCGTAAGATGAGTGGACCTGACAATCGCAATCCATTTGCACGGATCGACTCGCGACCGTCCCCGATCAAGGTTCCTTCAACGGCCAATGCACCGCCAACCTGCGCACCGCGCGCACTCAGTTGCCCAGCAATCTGCCCGCCCGCGATGAGAATACCGTTGTCGACCTGCGCGCGATCCGCAACCAGAGCGCCCTCAAGTTGGCACTTCTGCAGACTGAGCCGTTTCAGTCGCGCATCGCGAACGATTACGGCACCGCGCGCATCACCTTCAATCCGAACATTCGACAGAAGCACCGGAACGCCGACCGCACAGCCCTCAAGGTCTAATCCTCCCGAAAAAGTAGCATTACTAATCCGCACTCCCGATACTGCAACAGGCCATTCGGGCCGGCTGCCATTGACCAAAGCGCGTACGACAGCGCCGCGCACTTCGGCTCCAGCGAGATCAGCGGTTTCCCCCTGCGCCGCGCGAGCGAGCAGTGTTTCCTCAGCAGCGCTGAGCTGGTCCCCAGCGGTCATAAATGGTTTCGACATCGATCCTATCGGCCCCCTGCCCAAGAACCACGCGCTAGCAGAGCCCCAACTTCGCGGCAGTTCAAAAACGGTTCATCGCCCACAATACACATTACGAGCCGCTGTCAGGGCGGTCGAGGCCTTGTTGACCGCATCGTCAAAATGCTGCTCCCTTGGCGCATTAAACGTGTTGCTGCCGCTGGGAGTGTGCGGATCAAGGCAGGATGACAATAATCTGTCGTCTGATAAGGGTTACCGTAAGGGTTACTTTAAGGCAGAAGGGGTGCTCGACAATATAACGTTTTGGCCTCTAGACACATGAAGTGAGACGCAGGGGGCGCGAAACAAGTTGTCCCCCGCGATGGGAAACAAAGGAAGCGCACGGTTTAGACAGGCGCCCTTGACGGGAGGTTTCGCTTAATGTCCCCCGCCGACACGACCCCAGAGCGGGTCGATATGACGACAGCTATGAAGACCGATGCACAACCAGGCGGCGCAGCGGCGCAAGGTCGCGAGCACATCGTTCCTGATAGTATAACAATCGAAGGTCTTCCAGACGAAGGCACCGACATCGTCGCCCCGGACGAGGAACGCGATCGCGAACACTTCATACCCATCACCCGTTTTGCGTTGATGGAGCGATTGACAATTCCATCAGCTTGGCCGCCCGGGCAATCGGTCGCCGCCCGCCGTTTCTTCTCTTATTTGGATTATTGGCGCCACCAGCGCTACGGCGCCCAACTTCTGGAAATGGAGCAAACCTACGAGCCCTTCAGCCCGGACAGCGATCTGCTGCTGACTCGCAGCTTCACCGATGATGAGTTGGGCGGCATGCAAAAACGCATGGTCGAGAGTATCCGGCATATCCTGACACAGGCCAATTACAGAGAGATCAACCCTGAGTCCGTCGAAGAAATCCTAACTAAAGACTCGCACTACGGCCTCGATCTGCATGTCGACTTTTCACTATTCGAAGAGGTGCTGATCTTCTACCGCGGCGCTTCAACACGCAAAGACCAAAAACGAACGCTGCGCAAATTCATGCGCAAGGAAGAGTTCGATGTTCCAATCTTCCAGCGGTTGTTCCTCTTGTTCAAGCTGAAGCCACTACAGGAGCGCATTCGCGAAATAATGGAGGACGAGAAGGTATCGCGCAAAGAGGCCGAACGCATGGCCAACAAGCAGCGAGCCCATCTTCCCGGCGCAGTCGCCTCTGGCAACATTTATATGAAGCTGTTCAAGAACATCCCCCGCTCCGACATCGAGATGGTCTTTCCCAACACCGAAGTAAAATACCGGATGATGGACAAGGTCATGCTCAGCGGCGGTGGCATCGCTGGCTTGGGCGGACCCATAGTCGGAGCGGTGACAAAATTCAGCGCACTGGCCAACCCATTTGTTGCAATTCCGGTCGTCATTGGATTTGGCGGTGCCGTATTCCGTGGCGCCATGAACTTCGTCAACAAGCGTAACAAGTACATGGTTGTCATGGCGCAGAACCTTTACTTCCACTCAATGGCCGACAACCGCGGTGTCATGATCAAATTGATCGACCGTGCGGCCGAGGAAGACGTGAAGGAGGAAATGCTGCTTTACGCCGTCCTCGCAAAGGAACGGGCCAACCGCCGCGACCTCAAAGCAATCGACATTGCTATAGAGCAATACCTGAAATCTACTTTCGGCCTCGACATCGACTTCGACCTCGACGATGCACTTGAACGGCTCCTCGCAGACGGCATCGTCACCGAAGACGCCAATGGTGATCTACACACGCTTTCGCCGGTCGACGCCGCCGAGCACATCGACAAGATGTGGGACCTTTTGCTCGACGAACTCCCCGATATTGACCCCCACGAAGGTGTCGAGATGGACGTTGACAAGTTGCGCGCCGAAAACAGCCTTTCGCCATCAGGGGCGACCTGAATTTGCAGACCCCAATAGCACCCGGTTCGGATGGCAACGCCGTTGCAGGAACCGGTTCCGTAACCGGTGAATTGTCAGCCATCGTCTTCGAATTCGACCATCGCGATCACGCACGCACGATCGCTGGCGCATTGGAGAACCTGATCGATCCAGCACCCGACGCACTCGCCTTGTTCGAGGCGGCAGGCCCCGGCACGCCCTGGCGCATCACAGCCTATTTCACAGAACTTCCCGACCTGGACGAACTGCATCAATCGCTGACGATCATTGTCGCCGATTCTTTTGAGGTTCCCGCACCGCGAATTGAGAACGTCCCGGACCTCAACTGGGTCGCCATATCCCAGGCCGCCCTGCCGCCGGTGCGCGCAGGCCGTTTCACCGTCCATGGCGCACACGACCGCCACCGCGTACCACAGGGTCCAGGCGCCATCCTCATCGAGGCCGGAGAAGCTTTCGGTACGGCCCACCATGCAACAACCTACGGCTGCCTGCTCGCGATTGACCAGCTCACCAACCGCCGTCAATACCGCAGCGTGCTCGATTTGGGATGCGGTTCAGGCGTCCTGGCCATCGCGGTCGCACGTGCTAATCCGGCCGCCCGCATTCTTGCCAGCGACATCGATGAAGCTTCGGTTTTGGTGGCGCGTGAAAACTTGAAGGCGAACCGCGTCGCAGCGCGCATTCGAACCTTCACCGCAGCAGGACTAGGGCACGCTCACTTACGTGGCGAAAACCGATACGACCTATTAATTGCCAACATCCTGGCCGGCCCTCTCATTGAGCTTGCCCAAGACATTTCCCATGCAGTCAAGAAAGGTGGAGACCTCATTCTCTCGGGCCTATTGACCGAGCAAGCCCACGAAATCACAGCCATTTATAGTGCCGTGGGCTTCACGCTGAAACACAACACCAGAATCGCCGGATGGTCGACTCTGGTGCTGAAGCGCATGTGAGGCTCGCAAATCAGATCAACGCTCACAGGTAAGGTGTCTGGACCTTATCGCCTCCGGCCTTGATCTTTGCAATTTCGGCTTGACCAAAGCCCTGTTCGGCAAGTTCCTTCTTAGAGAATTTCGCAAGGTAGGGCCGAACGAATTCATCAGCCTTGGCCTGGCGGCCCGCCTGAATTCTATGGAATGCTCCTGTAACGATGCGTCCCAGGGCATCAACCTCATCACGGAACCAAGCCGCGGATTGAGTAAGCGTGCTCATGATCATCTCCTTCTAGAGACCGATATTGCTCATGCGGGACTGGCTCTTTTTTGCTCCTAGCCCCGATTGTCGTTGACCAGTAAGCTAGGAATGTTCGGCCCCTTCCGTCAGGTGCGCTAGCGCAGCCCAGCGATGCAGACAGCGCATAAGAAATGCATTATTTCGCTAACAGCCGCCATTACCGCCGCGAAAGCCATTGCCACCGTAAAGACCCGGAAAAAAAGAGAATCTATGTTCCTAGACTTTGACGTCGCCTCCGACCCTTCGCTAGTCGCTGACCGGGTGGCCAGCCTTCGCCGCCAGCTGGCCAAACGCACAATCGACGCCTACATCGTGCCCCGCACCGATGCCCATCAGGGCGAATACATCCCAGCGCACGACGAGCGGTTGGCATGGCTCACCGGTTTCACCGGCAGCGCCGGCAGCGCAATCATAGCAACCAAGAAAGCCGCCATCTTCGTCGACGGCCGCTACACCGTTCAGGCCCGCAGTGAGGTCGATAACGATGTCATCGACGTCATTCCTATGGCCGAGCTAAAAGCCGAAGACTGGCTGGCGGAAGAACTGAAGGAAGGTGCGAAAGTCGGCTTCGATCCGAAACTATTCACAGTTGCTCAGATCGAACGCCTGAAGCGTCGCCTGGCCGCAAAAAAGATCAGGGTCGCGGCGGTTTTGCCAAGGAAGAACCTAATCGACTTGCTTTGGCATGCACCCGACCGCCCAGAACCTCCCTCAGGTAAGATCCATTCGCACCCAGTCAGTCTTGCCGGACAATCAGCGAAGGAAAAGATCGCGAAGATCCAATCCCAACTTAAGGAACGTGGCCTGGACTCCGTAGTCTTGACCAGCCGCGAGTCGATTGCATGGGCTTTCAACTTGCGTGGTTGCGACGTTGCCCATACGCCTGTGTTTTCGGCGTTCGCAATTCTCCATCAACGTGCCAAGCCAGAGTTATTTGTCGAGACTTCCAAGCTTACCGCAGACGCGCGAAAAGCACTGAAATCCGTTGCAAAAGTCTCGTCTTACGCGGATTTCCGAGACAGGCTCAAGGAATTGAAGGAGGCCGGGAAGAAAGTCGGCCTCGACCCGACAACGGCCAGCTATGCGATTGCCAGCCAGCTCGGCGGCTCGCGTAAGATTGCCCGGATTTCCGATCCCTGCGTTGCCCCCCGCGCCATCAAGAACGCGACCGAAATAGCCGGCAGCCGGGCTGCCCACGAACGTGACGGAATTGCCGTGACGCGCTTTCTTGCATGGCTAGACGACAACGCCACAGGTGGAAAGATCGATGAGATCGCCGCGACACGTGCGCTCGAAGATTTCCGACATAACTCCGGCGAGTTGAAGGAAATCAGCTTCGACACTATTGCAGGTTCCGGACCCAATGGCGCCATTGTCCACTACCGGGTCAACGCCAAAACCAATCGCAAACTAAGGTCTGGAGAGCTGTTCCTGGTCGACTCCGGCGCCCAATACGCCGATGGAACAACAGACATCACCCGAACCGTTGCCATCGGCAAACCATCAGCCGAAATGCGCCGCCACTTCACCCTTGTCCTGAAGGGCCATATCGCTGTCGCGACGGCGAGCTTCCCTAAAGGCACGCGCGGACGCGATCTCGATCCACTTGCGCGCAATCCTTTGTGGCAGGCGGGGCTAGACTACGATCACGGCACTGGGCACGGCGTCGGCAGCTATCTATCGGTTCACGAAGGACCGGTCTCGATTTCGCGGGTAAGCGGCGAGCTCGTAAAGCCAGGAATGATCCTGTCCAACGAACCCGGCTTTTACCGTGAAGATCACTACGGCATCCGCATCGAGAACCTTATTCTTGTCTTGGAACCCATGGTCCCCAACGGCGGTGATCGCCCCATGATGTCGTTTGAAACGTTAACGCTCGCGCCCATCGATCGCCGCCTAATCGACATCGGCTTGCTGACGAAGTCAGAACGCGACTGGCTCAACGCCTACCACGCCCGCGTCCAGAAAGCACTTTCGCCCCACCTCGAAAAATCAGCGAAGACGTGGCTCAAGGCGGCATGCGCGCCGCTGTGACACGCGTAAACGTGATTAACCGGTAATCAGCTCTTCCCACTCATCCTCGGTGAGAACGGTGACGCCAAGATCACGCGCTTTCTTCAGCTTTGACCCGGCATCCGCACCCGCCACAACATAGTCGGTCTTCTTCGACACCGAACCGGCAACCTTGGCTCCCAATCGCTCAGCCTTGGCCTTTGCTTCGCTGCGGCTGACCTTTTCCAGCGTGCCGGTAAAAACAACAGTTTTCCCCGCTACAGAAGACTGAGTTGCAATAGCTTCAAGAGCCGTCGGCGTCACTTCGGCCAAAAGATCATCGACGACCCGAACATTGTGAGGCTCCCCAAAAAACTCGACCAGAGCATCAGCAACCGTTTTACCAATCCCATCGATATTGTTGAGATCTCC
>JAJFHK010000439.1 GCA_021775655.1 Filomicrobium sp.
CACACACGCATTACCGATGCCATCCTTGCCGGGGATGGTGACGCTGCAGCAGATGCCATGCGCCAACACGTTTCCGTGCAGGGGGATCGGTTCGGCGACTGGCTTTCAACAATCAATTCCGCAAAGGAATTGATGATCAACAACTGATACCTCACCTCTCGTAGCAGTGACGCGATGGTGAGAAGTATCACCCGGCCGATGCAAGGCCGTTCTTCGATAATTTTTGCTAGGAAATGACCAGCGACATCCCCGGCTTCTTCCGGAAAGTCGTGCGGGTATTCAGTCTCTCGTCAATCAACCTCGTCAAGATTGTTACGAGCAACCGTTTTATCGCTTCAAACCTACTCGGCGGCCGGCAGGTCACCGATTGGACCGAGGGCCTCAGCGTCGCGGTCGAACAGTGCCGGACTTTGTGCATAGAGCACCAAGAGCCGTGCCAGACAATGCAGTGAATCGATGTGCGTCCGCTCAAAACCGTGCGAGGCATCGAGGCCAAAACAGACCAGTGCCGTACGAATATCGTTACCCGCTTCCAGTGCCGCTGCCGAATCGCTCCTGTAATGGTTGAACACGTCCCGGCTGTGATCGATGCTGAACTCTTTGCACAGTCCGATCAAACTACGAGTCAGGTGCCAGTCGAACGGTCCGGTTGAATCCTGCATGGCAACGGTTACGCCGTAGTCGCAGCTATGCTGGACCGAAGCAATCGTGCCGTTGTCTACGGAGACCAGTTCGGCAACGTCACCGGTCAATATGTGCGATGCGCCGACACCAACTTCCTCCGAGATCGTAAACAACAAATGGCAGTCCATCGGAAGCTCGGCTCTGTTCGTCAGAATGGCTTTTGCTGCAGCCAGAACGGCAGCAACACCAGCCTTGTCGTCAAGGTGTCTGGAGCAGATGAAGCCATTGGGTGCAAAAAACGGTTGTGGCTCTATCGCAATTAAATCGCCAACGTTGATCCCGAGATCCAGAACATCCTTTTCACAGCTGACTCGCGCGTCAAGCCGCAATTCAAGGTTCTCCCAAGTGCTGGGTTGCGTGTCGATTTCATCGCCGTAGGTGTGACCCGATGCCTTAAGCGGCAGTAGCGTACCGCTCGTCTTACGCCCCCCATCGGAATAAACCCGGCAGCGCGCCCCTTCTGCAAACCTCGCCGACCAACTCCCTACCGGCGAAATCTTTGGCCACCCGTTAGCGGAGTGGAATCCCTTGATGATTGCACCGAGTGTATCAACGTGCGTGACAATAGCCCTGTCGGGACTCTCCCGGCGGCCACTGAGATTGGCCCGGATTGCGCCGCGGCGGGTTAATTCAAACGGGATTCCTAGCAACGACAATTCATGACAGACATGGCCAACCGCGTGGTCGGTCATCCCAGTCGGGCTATCGATATCGAGAAGTTCATTGAGGATCCGCTTCAGATAAGCGATGTCGATATCGAGATCTTGCATACTTCCTTCTTTCCAATCATGACGTGTCAGAGCGTGTGCTGGGGAACAAGAAATCTACGAATCGTTCGGCCGTTGGTGCTGGCTCGTGATTAGCCAGGCCCGGTCTCTCATTCGCCTCGATAATCCAATACGCATTCTGGTCGATCGCCGGAACAATGAGATCAAGCCCGACAACCGGCATATGCAGCGCGCCGGCAGCACGCAACGAGGCATCCGCTAACACGAGGTTCAAGTCAGCCGTCACGTCGTGAATCGTTCCCCCCGTATGTAGGTTAGCAGTTTTTCTCACCTCAAGAAACTCGCCGTCCTCCAATATGGTTTCAAACGTATGCCCCGCATGCCGCAGGCACCGCTCCGTCTCTTCATCGATGGGAATTCGGCTTTCACCGCGCGTCGCCGCTGCACGCCTGCGGCTCTGTTTTTCGATAAGCTCCCGCACTTTATGTTTTCCGTCACCGACGATAGAAGCCGGTCTACGCACCGCGGCCGCAACAAGTTCACCATTAATCACTATGACCCGGACATCCTGTCCTGATACGAATTGCTCAATGACGATCTCATCACTGATCTTGCGCGCTTCGACGATCGCAGACTTCACACCTTTAGCACCTTGCAGATCCACAAACACACCGTGGCCCTGTTCCCCCTTAACGGGCTTGACCACCACACGTTTGTGGCGTTCGAGAAACGCGAGCGCACCTGCCTCATCTGAAACGCGCTCCTGCGCCGGAACCTTGATCCCCGCCTGCTTCAAGAGCCGGTGCGTTAATGCCTTGTCATCGCAACGGCTCATCGCCACTGCGCTGGTTAGTTCGCTCAACGACTCGCGGCATGAAATAGTCCTTGCCCCGAAAGTGAGACGAAAAAGACCTGCCGCCGCGTCTTCAACTTCAACGGCAATCCCACGTCGACGGGCTTCATCAACAATGACCTGAGCGTAGATATTGAGATTCTTATCTGTCTCCGGCCCGACAAACAGCCGCTCGTTGACAACATTCCTCCTTTTGACGCAGTAGACCGGAATCTGTTCGAACCCAAGTCCGCAGTAGAGCGCAATAGCGTCATCGTTATCGTGCATGACCGAAAGGTCCATGAAAGACCTCCCGAGCCCCTTGAAATAATGTGTCAATGCCAACGATAGCTTGCGACCAATTCCCGGACGCCTTGCCTTGGTATCGACGGCCAGAGCCCATAGGCTTGAACCATTGTCGGGATCTTTGAACGCCGCAACGTGATCTATCCCCATCACCACTCCGACGACGCCGCCGGTCGCCGACTCTTCCGCAACGAGAAACGTGAGTTCTTCTCTTTTCCGAGCGTCTGCAATGAAACCGGGTTCCATCACGATCATGCCGCGGGTTGCATAAATTGC
>JAJFHK010000440.1 GCA_021775655.1 Filomicrobium sp.
TGGCGATAATATCGCGATGGACGTTGAGTTGATCCAGCCGATCGCGATGGAAGAAAAACTCCGCTTCGCGATCCGTGAAGGCGGCCGCACCGTTGGTGCAGGCGTCGTCTCCTCGATCCAGGAGTAGAAGTATAATAGCGCCGGATCATCTTTTTGATCCGGCGCTGATCGTTCCTGCCTTGGCACAACGGTGCAGCAAGGTGGCGGACTTGGGTTCGATTGATCTGACGGCGGTGCGGGTGCGTGGTGTGCTTCATCCGGTCGTCGAATTTTTCTGTGGGCTGCGCCCGCCCTTGACGGGCGCGGTTTGCGTTAGAGGTTAGGCGAAGATGATGAACGGTCAGAATATCCGGATCAGGCTCAAAGCCTTCGATCATCGAATACTTGATGCATCGACGCGCGAGATCGTGAATACGGCCAAACGTACAGGTGCTGAAGTGCGCGGGCCAATCCCGCTGCCGACGCGGATTGAGCGTTACACCGTAAATCGTTCACCGCACATCGATAAGAAAAGCCGCGAACAGTTCGAAATGCGCACGCACAAGCGCATGCTCGATATTGTTGATCCGACGCCGCAAACCGTTGACGCTCTCATGAAGCTCGACCTGGCGGCCGGCGTCGATGTTGAGATCAAGCTTTAATCCGTCGGGTTTGCTGCTTTTTGCAAACTGCCGGATAGTTGAAGAGGTCCAGGTCCAGATTGCTCATTGCGAGTGAATTGGAGACTGGAAAACCGAGAAGGGAAGGAATGCACCCATGCGTTCCGGAGTGATCGCTCAGAAGTTAGGAATGTCCCGCATCTTCACTGATGCTGGGGAGCATATTCCTGTGACCGTGCTGCGACTTGAAAACTGCCAAGTGCTGGCGCAGCGCACCGATGAGAAGAACGGATACACTGCGTTGCAGCTGGGCGCTGGTTCGCGTCGACCCAGCCGGGTGACGCAGCCCGAGCGAGGCAATTTTGCCGTGGCAAAAGTGGAAGCCAAGCGCAAGTTGGCTGAGTTCCGAGTAACGCCCGACAATCTGATTGAAGTCGGCGCGGAAATCACCGCGGATCACTTTGTGCCGGGTCAATTTGTCGACGTTACGGGAACGAGCATCGGTAAAGGTTTTCAAGGTGCAATGAAGCGCTGGAACTTTGGCGGCCTACGTGCCACCCACGGCGTTTCAGTCTCGCATAGAAGCCACGGTTCGACCGGTCAGCGCCAGGATCCCGGCAAGGTATTCAAGGGTAAAAAGATGGCCGGCCATATGGGTTCGGAGAGGATCACGACGCAAAACCTGGCTGTCGTGCGTACCGATATCGAACGCGGCTTAGTCATGGTGCGAGGCGCCGTTCCCGGACACAAGGGCGGGTGGGTTCTGGTTCGCGATGCGGTCAAGCGCAAGCTTCCTGACGATGCGCCTAAGCCCGGTGCGTTTAAGGCGCCTAACGGTGACGGTGCGGCTTCGGCTGGTGCGCAAGAGGAGCAGCAGTGATGAAAGTTGATGTCGCAACGCTTGGTTCCGGCTCGGCTGGCAGCGTGGAATTGGCTGAGCATGTGTTCGGTCTCGATCCGCGCCCGGACCTCATTCATCGGATGGTTCGCTATCAGACTCTGAAGCGGATGGCCGGTACGCATCATACCCAGGACCGCTCCGAAGTTACGGTCACGGGTAAAAAGGTTTACAAGCAAAAAGGCACCGGCGGTGCGCGTCACGGTGACAAATCGGTTCCGCAGTGGCGGGGCGGTGGCAAGGCGCTTGGCCCGAAGCCGCGCAGCCATGCGATTGGCATGCCGAAGAAAGTGCGCGCCCTTGCGTTGCGCCATGCTCTGTCTGCGAAAGCAAAAGCGGGGGACATCATTGTTCTCGACAAGGCTGCTTCCGAAGATGGCAAGACCGCTGCACTTCGCGATGCATTCGGCAAACTCGAACTCAGCAACGCACTGATCATTGATGGTGCAAGTCTCGATGCATCCTTTGTGCGTGCCGCGCGCAACATTCCAAACATCGATGTTCTGCCGGTGCAGGGCCTCAATGTTTACGACATTCTTCGACGCAAGAAGCTGGTGCTGACGAAGGCGGCTTTGGACGCCATTGATCAGCGGTTTGCCGATGCGGCGCAGACGGGCAAGAGGGCCTGACAATGCAGAAACTCAAAGCCTATGACATCATCCGCTCGCCGGTGATCACGGAGAAAGCGACGCTTCTTTCAGAGGCAAATCAGGTCGTTTTCAACGTGGCCGGTACTGCGACTAAACCGGACATCAAGCAGGCTGTTGAATCCCTGTTCGATGTCAAGGTCAAGGCGGTCAACACCTTCGTGCGTAAAGGCAAGACGAAAGTGTTCCGCGGCCGTAAGGGCACGCAGAGCAACGTAAAAAAAGCGATCGTGACCCTCGAAGAAGGTCAGACGATCGATATCACGACCGGTTTGTAAGGAGCTGCGAGAATGGCACTCAAGACATATCGCCCGACATCGCCCGGCCTTCGCCAGCTGGTCATTGTCGACCGCAAGGCATTGTGGAAGGGCGACCCGGTCAAAATGCTGACCGAGGGCAAGTCAAAGACAGGCGGCCGCAACACCCATGGCCGTATCACAACGCGGCATATCGGTGGCGGACACAAGAAGACCTACCGCTTGGTTGACTTCAAGCGTCGCAAGTTCGATGTCCCTGGGACTGTCGAGCGGCTGGAATATGATCCGAACCGCACAGCCTATATCGCGCTCATCAAATACGATGACGGTGAGCTTAGCTACATCCTGGCACCGCAGCGGATTTCGCCAGGCGACCAGGTTATTGCTGGCGAGCAGGTTGACGTGAAGCCTGGCAATGCAATGCCGCTGTCGAGCATGCCTATTGGGACAATTATCCATAACGTGGAATTGAAGCCCGGCAAGGGCGGACAGATTGCCCGTTCTGCAGGTACGTTCGTGCAGCTTGTTGGTCGTGACTCTGGTTGGGCTGTCCTCAAACTTAGCTCGGGTGAAACCCGGCGCGTACGTGCCGACTGCATGGCGAGCGTCGGGGCTGTTTCGAACCCTGACCATGGCAACATTGTCGACTCGAAAGCCGGGCGTACGCGCTGGAGAGGCACGCGCCCGACGGTTCGCGGTATCACGATGAACCCGATCGACCATCCCAATGGTGGGCGCACCAATGGCGGCAAGCACTGGGCGACTCCCTGGGGCAAGCCGACAAAGGGTGCAAGAACTCGCAAGAACAAGACAACGGACAGGTTCATTGTCCGTAGCCGTCACTTGAAGAAGAAATAAGCGCGGGAAACCGCGTCGACACTCTTAAGGAGAAACAGTCGTGGCACGCTCAGTCTGGAAGGGTCCGTTTGTAGACGGCTACCTCCTCAAGAAGGCCGACAAAGTGCGCGCTTCGGGACGCAATGAGATCATCAAGATCTGGAGCCGTCGTTCGACGATTTTGCCCCAGTTCGTTGGCCTCACCTTTGGCGTCTACAACGGGCAAAAGCACATCCCCGTGAATGTGACCGAAGACATGATCGGTCACAAATTCGGAGAATTCTCGCCAACGCGGAACTACTCCGGACATGGCGGCGACAAGAAGGCGAAACGATAATGGGTAAGCCGAGCCGGGAGCGCGCCCTCCCTGACAACGAGGCGAAGGCGGTTGCGCGTAATCTGCGCATCTCGCCACAGAAGCTGAACCTTGTCGCCGGATTGATCCGGGGCAAGCCAGTTGAGCAGGCGCTCGCTGATCTCGAGTTTTCGCGCAAGCGGATCTCGCAGGATGTGCGCAAGTGCTTGATGAGTGCGATTGCCAATGCGGAAAATAACCATCAGTTGAGCATCGATCAGCTTGTGGTTTCGGAAGCCTGGGTTGGTAAGAACCTCATTATGAAGCGCTTTCACGCACGCGGTCGGGGACGCTCGGCCGTAGTCATGAAGCCGTTTTCGCAAATCACTGTCGTGGTGCGCGAAGTCGGTGAAGAAGAACTTGAAAACTCGCGCAAGCGCGGCAACGGAGGCAAGGTCAAAGCGGCCAGAGCTTCGGGCAATGCTCCTGCGGTTGAAGCGGCAGTGGAGGCCGACTGATGGGTCATAAAGTCAATCCAGTCGGCCTGCGCGTCGGCATCAACCGGACATGGGATAGCCGCTGGTTTGCCCGAGAAGGTGAATACGGCAAGCTGCTGCATGAGGATTTCGCGATCCGCGACCACATCATGAAGA
>JAJFHK010000045.1 GCA_021775655.1 Filomicrobium sp.
CGGTGCTGGCATCCTGGCCATCGGGTTCATTCTGTTCTCAACCGGCACCCTTGGCGGTGGCGACGCAAAGCTCCTCGCCGCGGCAAGCTTGTGGGTCGGCGTAACACCTCTAGCTGACTTCTTTGTCTATGTCGCACTGATTGGGGGTGCGCTGGCGGTTAGCATCCTTATTTATCGCCGCGTCCCCGACGAATCACTTGTCGGCCCCGCATGGGCACTGCGCCTGCATGACAAAGGCCACGGCATTCCTTACGGAATAGCAATTGCCGGAGCAGCACTCATCACTTTCCCCGCAACCGAACTCTATGCTCTGATCGCTGGTTGAAGCGGCGACCCTCCAACGCGACTTTAGCTCGTCACCGCGAGCTTGCGCAGTGTTAAGCCGAGGAATCGCCGGCGCCAAGAATGACCGGCGTTGCCAAAAAGCCGCGAACTTACGAACTGGTTGACCTGCGCCCCGCTTTCCGACGCCGGTTAACCCCGTATTGACGTTTCTCGCCCACAGTGAACTCGAAATTGGCAGGAGAGTCCTGCCCAGTCTTGAGGGGCCTATTGCGCGATGAAACGAGCACAAGTCATCGGAATTCTGGTAGCAGGCGTTGCCGGCGTCGCAGCCTTCGCAATGATGAACGGCATGGTCAACCAGAAGAAGGAAACGATTACGAAGCAAGTCGTGATCAATTCCACCGAAGTTCTGGTCGCCGCCAAGGACATTGGTCTTGGTGAAGTCGTCGCCGAACATCACTTCACCTGGCAGAAGTGGCCGCTCGACGGTGTTAAGCCTGGCATGATCACCGAAGCGCGTTCCTCGCAGATGCACGAACTCGCCGGGTCGATCGCCCGCTCACCCATCATCGCCGGTGAGCCGATCACAGTCCATAAGTTGATCAAGGCCGGTCAAGGTGGCGTTGTTGCCGCTATTTTGCCGTCAGGCTTCCGCGCCGTTTCGACCCGCATCGAGCCCCGTACAGCAGTCGGTGGACTCATCCTTCCAAACGACCACGTCGATGTGATCCTTATCCGCTCGCTGCGTTCGCGTTCGGGCAAGGAGGACTTCGTCGCAGACACATTGTTCCGCAACGTCCGCGTGCTTGCGATCGGTCAGCAGATCGAAACCGCCACCGGAAAGCGCGCTGCTGATGCCGCCGGATCCACCACAACAGCGACTTTGGAACTGACACCACGTCAGGCCGAACTGTTGGCCCTCGCCAATTCAATGGGCGAGATCACTTTGTCACTGCGTTCAGTGGCCGACCTTAAATCTGATGGGCAAAGCCAGACCGGCGATGCCCTCAATCGTGAAGAGACTAACTCCGTCAGTGTTCTGCGTTATGGAGCCAAGTCGCGTGCGTACGGCGTGAATTGATCGCCCGTCTGTAGCTCGTGAGAGGCTGAAAACGATGTATGACAGGACTTCCAAGCTCTGGGGTTCCGCCCTGGTCGCTACTCTGACCCTTATCTTTGCCGTCGTCGGCATCGGTCTGCAAAATGCAAACGCGAACGGATTGCGCGGCGCTTACGGCGCTTCGGAATCGCGTGGCCCGATGAACCACCACTCGCTGGTTCGTATCCCTGACTCCGGCGCCATGCCGTACAATCGCAATATTCGGATCGGTCTGGGCAAATCCGTACTGGTCGAATTCCCCCGCGACGTTCGTGACGTTATGGTCTCGAACCCGCAGGCGGTAGATGCAGTTGTACTGTCGTCGAACAGGGTCTTCCTTTTGGCCCGACGCATCGGCGAAGCCAACGCTTTCTTCTTCGACCACAACGGCGAACAGTTTGCGACGCTCGAACTCTTTGTCGAGCGCGAGACAGCCGGCCTCGAAGAGATGCTCAACCGGCTCATCCCGGGCGGCAAGATCGCAGTCGAGATGATCAACCAGACGGTTGTTCTGACCGGTCACGTTCGCAACCCAGCCGATGCCGCTCGTGCTGCCAACATCGCCAAGCAGTTTGTCACGGTCGAATTCGAGACCAAGGGCGGAGAGAACGCGGAAGGCACGGCGGTCAAGAAATTCGAAAAGCAGGATGGCGAAAGCGTTGTCATAAACCTGCTTCAGGTTGAAGGCGAAGAGCAGGTCATGCTTCGTGTAGTTGTTGCCGAAGTTCAGCGCTCAATGCTGAAGCAATTCGGTATCAACCTTGGTGCCAGAATCAACTCGGGAAATTTCACGACTGGACTTCTCACCGAGAATTCGCTTCCGCTGACCACGGCTGAAGGCCTCGGTGCCCTCCCGATCCCAGGTTTTGCTACCGCACTTGCAGGCGCACCGCTGCGCACATTCAACTCCTTTGCTGGAGGCGGAGGTTCGGATGATACGCTGCCGTTTGGCAACTCCGGCATCAATGGTGGCTGGGGTACAGGCAACCAATCAGCGGCTTACACCTTGCGTGCGCTCGAACGCAACGGCCTCATAAAGACGCTCGCTGAGCCCAACCTGACAGCGGTTTCCGGTGAAACGGCGAAGTTCCTGGCTGGTGGTGAATTCCCAATTCCGGTCGTCGACGCCCAGGGTCAGACCAGCGTCATCTTCAAGGAATTCGGTGTCGGCGTCGCCTTCACTCCGAATGTGATGTCCGAAGGCCGCATCTCGCTGAAGATCGAAACCGAAGTCTCGGAACTGTCCAACCAGGGCGCTGTTCAGATCGGCACGCTGCAGATCCCTGCCATCAAGACCCGCCGTGCGAACTCAACCGTAGAACTGCCCTCCGGTGGCTCACTCGCAATTGCTGGCCTGCTTTCCGAAGACACGCGTCAGAACATCGACGGTCTCCCCGGTTTGAAGGACATCCCGATCATTGGCACGCTGTTCCGTTCGCGCGATTACATCAAGCAGGAAACTGAACTCGTGGTCATTGTCACTCCCTACGTCGTCCGGCCGACCGCCCGCAAGGAGCTGGCGCGTCCAGCTGACGGCCTGGGCGACGCAACCGACATGAAGGCGAACTTCCTTGGACACATGAACCGCATCTACGGCCGCGGCACCGCAATCCCTGATGGGGGACTGAAGGGTGACTACGGTTTCATCGTCGAATGAACCGCCAGCGGACGAGGAGAGAGACTATGAAAAACTTCCAATCGAGAGACCTTCGCAGCGGTTGTCTCATTCTTGCGGCAACAATTTCAGCGCTCGCGCTAGGTGGCTGCATGCACGGCAATGAGCCCGGGACTCGGGTCGCAGGCTGGACATTGATCGACGCAGCCCAGCGCCATCCTATCCTGGTATCCGAGCAGCCAAGCGTACTGCCATTGCGGGTCGCCCGAGGGTCTTCCGGACTATCGCCGCGCCAGCGGGCCCAGGTCCTGAATTTCTACGCGCATTTTCGCGCCCGAAGTTCAGGTAACGGCCGCATCATAATCAACGCTCCGAGCGGTTCACCGAACGAAGTTGCAGCCATGCATGCGGTTCAAGAAGTCCGTGCACTTCTGCAAAGCGAGGGTGCTGGGGAAGGCGACATCAGCGTTGAAGCTTACCACACTGAAGGTGAGCCACAGCCACCGGTGCGCCTCTCGTTCATGAAATACGTCGCCGAAGCGCCCGACTGTGGCGTTTGGCCAACGAACCTGGCAAGCGAGCCGGCCAACTTGCCCTATCCAAACCTTGGTTGCGCTACGCAGCGCAACTTTGCAGCCCAGATTGCCAACCCGTCGGACCTTCTCGAGCCACGCGGAATGACCGCTCGCTCTTCAGAGCGCCGCGACACGATCTGGAACAAATACGTCAAGGGTGACCCGACTGGTTCGAAGAAGACCGACGAAGAAAAAGTCAAGGTCAAGGGCAACAACTAACGCGAGCAGGAAGTATCATGTCTAACGAAGCCGTAAATTTGCATGACGCCGAACTCGCTGACGCGAGCCGGGAAGTGGCCACGATCCCCGCTGCCGGAGAGCACGCAAACGAAGGAAGCGCGGAACGCGCCAGGCCAGTTCCACGCATCTCCATCCAGGTGTTCTGCGAAACTCAGTTGACCGCCGAATCCGTGCAGTCGGCGGCTGAAGACCGACGCCTGGCCAAGACACACGTCTCGATCCACATGGGTGGCGCGCCGGCAGCAGTTGCCCACTATCAGGAAAGCCCGACGCCGAACTTGATTGTGATCGAGTGTTCAGCGGGTCGTAATCAGCTGCTTGCCGAACTGGATGCCCTTGCTGAGTGCTGCGATGCTGGCACAAAGGTGATCGTCGTCGGTCACGTCAACGAGGTAATTCTCTATCGTGAGCTTCTGAAGCGTGGCGTCAGTGAGTATCTGATCGCGCCGATCGCTCCACTCGATCTCATGGAGAGCATTTCGAACCTCTACAACGATCCATCCGCGGACCCGGTCGGCAACGTATACGCATTCATCGGTTCCAAAGGTGGTGTTGGCTCTTCGACCATCTGCCATAATGCCTCATGGGTTCTGTCTGAAGTTTTGTCTTCCGACTTGGTGATCGCCGATCTTGATCTCGCGTTCGGAACAACAGGACTCGACTTCAATCAAGATCCCGTTCAAGGAATCGCAGAAGCGCTTTCGAGCCCTGAACGACTCGATGAAGTTCTCCTCGACCGCCTGTTGACGAAATGCTCTGAGCATCTGTCGATCTTTGCCGCGCCGGTCCTTCTTGAGCGCGACTACGACCTCCAATCCGACGCATGCGAATCTGTTATCGACGTCGTTCGCCAGAACGTACCTTATGTGGCTCTCGATCTGCCGCACCTATGGACAGCCTGGTCGAAGCGCCTGCTCCTCCAGGCCGACGAAGTCGTCATCACGGCCGTTCCGGATTTGGCCAACCTGCGCAATGCCAAGAACATCATCGATCTTCTGAAGCAGTCGCGCAAAAACGACAACATGCCTCATCTGGTCCTTAATATGACAAAGATGCCCAAGCGTCCCGAAATTACCGCACGCGACTTTGAGCAGGCACTCGACATCAAGGTTCTAGCCGAAATCGAGTTTGATGCGGAGACTTTCGGACAGGCTTCCAACAACGGCCAGATGATCGAAGAACTCAACCCCAAGGCAAAGGCCACACCAATCCTGCGCGACATCGCCATGACCATTGCGCACCGCCAGGAGGTGCGCCAGGAGAAGAAGTCGGCGCTCGGGTTCCTCGAGAAGTTGAAACTCAGAGGCTGACAACGCCAGCCGATTTTGGCTGAGGCCGCCACCGCCCGCGAAACCGGAAAGCCAATTGATAGTAGACCAGGGCCCGCCTGCGGACGCTTAAATAAACAAGCGAACAGGCGGGCCTTCGAGTCTCAATAAGAAGCGATTGGAAACAAAGATTTAGGGACTTGGTCTCATAATAGAGACGAAGATTTCGGAAAGACTTCTAGGAGTGAGAAAGCAATGTTCGGCAAACGCACGAACGATCCTTCGAGCCTAGCGAACCCGGCACCCAAGCCGGTCGCCGCACCGAAAAAAGCTGGAGCCGCGGCGCCGCCGCCGACCCAAGCCGCACCTAAGCCTGCGGCTGCACCTGCCCAGGCGCCGCCAGCAGCATCGGCTGCGCCCAAGCCCGAGCCCGAATCGGAAAAACAGCGTTCCCATTCCGAAGAATATTACGACGTCAAGACGACGGTCTTTAACGCGCTGATCGATACGATCGACTTGACGCAGCTCTCGAAGCTGGACGCAGTCGCAGCGCGTGAAGAAATCCGCGACATCGTCAGTGAGATTATCCAGCTCAAGAATGTTGTGATGTCGATCGCCGAGCAGGAAGAACTGCTCGAAGACATCTGTAACGATGTGCTTGGCTATGGTCCGCTCGAACCACTTCTGGCTCGCGATGACATCGCCGACATCATGGTCAATGGTGCTTCGACGACCTTCATCGAAGTCGAGGGCAAGGTGCAGAAGACAGGCGTGCGCTTTGCCGACAATACTCAGCTAATGAACATCTGTCAGAGAATCGTGAGCCAAGTTGGTCGTCGAGTCGATGAATCGAGCCCGATATGCGACGCACGCCTTCCTGACGGCTCTCGCGTCAACGTCATCGCGCCGCCTCTGGCCATCGACGGTGCAGCACTGACCATTCGTAAGTTCAAGAAGGACAAGCTAAAGCTCGAGCAGCTCGTCAAATTCGGTTCTATCACGCCGGAAGCGAAGGCGATCCTCGAAATCATCGGCCGCGTACGCTGCAACGTTCTGATCTCTGGCGGTACCGGTTCGGGTAAAACCACCCTGCTTAACTGCTTGACCGGCTCCATCGATACTGACGAACGCATCATCACTTGCGAAGACTCCGCAGAGCTTCAGCTTCAGCAGCCGCACGTAGTTCGACTGGAAACGCGTCCACCCAACCTAGAAGGCGAGGGTGAAATAACCATGCGTAACCTCGTCAAGAACTGCCTTCGTATGCGCCCAGAACGCATCATCGTCGGCGAGGTTCGTGGACCCGAGGCATTCGACCTTTTGCAGGCGATGAACACGGGCCACGACGGTTCCATGGGAACGCTCCACTCGAACTCCCCGCGTGAAGCCATCTCACGTCTTGAATCGATGATCATGATGGGCGGCTTTGCCCTGCCTGTGACGACGATTCGCGAGATGATCGTTGGTTCTGTCGATGTCATCGTACAGGCATCACGCCTTCGCGACGGCTCGCGTAAGATCACGCACATCACCGAAGTGATGGGTATGGAAGGCGAGGTCGTCACGCTCCAAAATCTCATTGTCTATGAAATCACAGGCGAAGATGCCAACGGCAAACTAATCGGCCGCCACCGCTCGACGGGTATTTCGCGACCGGCATTCTGGGAGCGCGCATCTTACTACGGCGAGACCGATCGCCTTGCCGAAGCGCTTTCAGCTTCTGAAGTCTACGACGAACACGGCAACCCCGTAGGTGACGCTAATGGTTAGTCCAGATCTTCTGTTTCCCCTGTTCGGCGGAATCGCCGTCTCAGCACTAATCTTCGCGTTCATCTATCCGATGTTCGGCGGTGACAATACAGCTGATAAGCGCATGGCTAGTGTCACAGAGACACGCCAGGTGAAAGTTGCGGCGCGCAGTGCGGCTGATGCTGCCGCTAACCGCCGAAAGCAAGTTTCTGACAAGCTCAAGGAGCTCGAAGACCGTCAAAAGCAAAAAGAGAAGGTCACGCTTCGCCTTCGCTTGCAGCGTGCCGGCTTACAGATGACACCTCAGGCGTTTTGGATTGCAAGCGCAATTTGCGGCGTGCTCTGTGCCGTCGGCGTCGTCCTGTCATTTGAAAGCTCCTTGTTGATTCAGGTCGCTGCAATGGTTGCGGGCTTTGTCGGCATGTTTGGTATGCCCCGTTGGATTCTAGGCAAGCTGACCACATGGCGGCAGCAGAGATTTCTGGCTGAGATGGCCAACTCTCTCGATGTCGTCGTGCGCGGTGTGAAGTCCGGTCTGCCGCTCAACGAGTGTCTTCAGATCGTCGCTCGCGAAAGTCCGGAACCGATTTGCTCTGAATTCCGCGAAGTCGTCGAACAGCAGCGCGTCGGAATTCCGCTCGGCGAAGCCCTTGAGCGCCTGGCAGAACGCATGCCGCTACCCGAGGTTCGCTTCCTGACCATTGTTATCGGCATTCAGTCCCAGGCTGGCGGTAACCTGTCCGAAGCACTTGGCAACCTTTCCGAGGTTCTGCGCTCGCGTATTCGCATGGCCATGAAGGTCAAGGCACTCTCCGCGGAAGCAACCGCTTCGGCTGCCGTTCTGGCTTCGCTACCGCCAGGAGTGATGGGCATGGTCTACATGTCCTCGCCCGATTACATCATGCCGCTCCTGACCACCAAGATGGGTCACTTCATGATTGCTGTCGGCCTGTTCTGGATGGGCTGCGGTGTGCTCGTAATGCAGAAGATGATCAACTTCAAATACTAACCTCAGACTTATCGGTCGTGCTCCACCGCCGGCCATAGACACGACGAAGGATGTCGAAAAAGCCATGATGGAATTCATCGACACAATCATGCGGCCGCAGTTTATCATCACGCTGCTGGCAGCCGTCTCGGCCTTCGCAACGGTGCTGACGATCGCCATCCCGATCATGTCAAGTGACCGCATGAGTCAGCGCATGAAGGTCATGGCGACAGAACGTGACAAGATGCGTGCTCAGCGTTTGGCAGAGCTTCAGACGGATCGTCCAGGAGCCAACCTTCGTCAGGCGCCGAAGGGCTACATGCAGCAGATCGTCGATCAGCTGAATCTACGCAAGCACTTCGACTCTGAAGAGGTTCGAACCAAGCTAAAGATGGCCGGACTACGTGGTCAGGCGCCACTTGTCACTTACATGTTCTTCCGCATCGCTATGCCCCTCCTCGTGTTCTTCGGCGCGCTGTTCTACATGTTCGTGATGGTCAAGCTTGCCTATCCACCAGTCGTAAAGTTTTTCTTCGCGGTGATCGCAGGGTTCATTGGATATTATCTGCCCAACGTCTTCATCGAGAACATGGTGCAGAAGCGCCAGCAGGCAATCAAGCAGGCCTTCCCCGACTCACTCGACATGTTGCTCATCTGCGTTCAGTCCGGCATGTCGGTCGAGGCAGCCTTTGGCAAGGTTTCGAAGGAAGTCATGGCGACTTCGCTGGAACTCGCAGAAGAGCTATCGCTTACAACTGCTGAATTGTCCTACCTCCAGGAACGACGGCTTGCGTTCGAAAACCTCGGTAAGCGTACCGGCATTCCCGGCGTGAAGGCGGTGGCAACCGCGCTCATCCAGGCCGAACGTTACGGTACGCCGGTTTCGCAAGCGCTACGTGTCATGGCCAAGGAAAACCGTGACATCCGTATGTCGGAAGCTGAAAAGAAGGCAGCCGCCTTGCCGCCGAAACTGACCGTCCCGATGATTCTGTTCTTCCTGCCAGTCCTCTTCGTCGTCATCCTTGGTCCTGCTGCCATCACGCTCTGGGGTTAGCACGCTTTGTTTGGCCCAACACTCGGCAAGAAGCCGGTATTGGCGCCAGGCGACACGATGCGGCACGCGTCTCGTTCTCTTGAGTGTTATGACCGCGTCGAGCCATGTGAAGTCCTGTGAGTGACGGTAGATAGAAGGTATCGCTCCGGTTTGTAGGTCGCGAGTTTCACACGACCTTAGGAAGTGTGGACCAAATAAGGACCGGCTCCACACGACTTTAGGAAGTGTGGACCAAACAAGAGAAGCACCGCGGTGAATCATCAGGCGCTGGATGTGCGAGGCAAAGCCGAGCATGGGCATCCAATGGCGCCAAGAAAAAAGTTTCGTTCCGCGTATAAGCCCCGGTCTGTCGCGTCAGGCCGGGGCTTTTTCTTGCTCCGTGACGAGTCTCATCGAAGCCCAATTTCTTCCAGGTATTTGAGAACGCCCGGGTGAATCCGGCCGTTGTCGACGGAAGACAGCGTGTTCTCAGGTGTTGTCTCGCGCGCTTGAGGTAACTTGGCAGCGAGCGCATCGTGTCCCTGGTAAAGCGCCTTAGCAACTTTATATGCCACGTCGTCTGGAAGGTCAGGGCGTGAAAGGATAAAGCTCCAGACCCCGATTGATCCAACGTCCTCGCTCTGTCCCTCGTAGGAATCTGCTGGAACGGTCATCGCTTTCAAGAACGAGTGTTTTGCCGTGACCTTCTCGACATCGTTGTCCGTGAAGCCAATAAATCTGCCGCCCGACTTCATGACCTTCGTGAATCCAGGCCATCCGATTCCGGCACCCCAGAAGGCATCGACTTTACCGTCGATGACCAGCGGCGGACCCTCACCGGCTTTTTTCAAAAAGACTGGATCGAAGTCTTTATCACGGTCGTAGCCAAGCCCATCCATGATGTACTTGGCCATCAGCGTAAGCCCGGACGTTCGCGTGCCCCAGGCAACCGGCTTGCCAACGAGGTCGACCACAGATTGTGCCGCACTGTCGCCTTTAACAACAAACATGCCAGGGCTCGAATAAATTGCCGCGACGACCTTGAGATCAACTGCAGGCTGCCCGATGCCGTTGAAGGCTTCATAGGCTGCAACACCCTGAACGAGGCCAAGGTCAAACTTGCCGTCATTGAGAAGGGGAATGTTTTCCAGGCTGCCTTTGGTATCATGTGGGACAACTTTCAGCGAAGGATCACTATCATTAATGGCGGCAGCAGCAGCGTTGCCATAGAGCTGAAACCCACCACCCTTTGTCGCTGTCGCCAGGGATACTTCCATGGGTTCGGCAGAGGCTGGCAAAAGGCCCAGTAGCATAGCGGTAATGATGCTAAGTATGAGCAGTTGAGTTCGCATGGGGTAGCACTCCGATTACGATGCATCTTGTGTGTAGTCGCGGAGTCGTCGCAGGCTTGAGAGCCGTGACGAGGCTGAGGAGGGTACAACGACTTAATGACACGCTTTTACTGCTCTTAAACACGGCAAAATTATTTTTCGGGAACTATTTGGAGGCTGGGGCAATCCATCTCATCGCTGGATTGATTAGGTTCCATGGACCAAGCTTTGAAGCAAGTAGGGCGCATTACGCTACGCTAATGCGCCGCCGCCGGCGCGCCGTTGGCGACTGGCATCGCAGCGCAATTCGATCGCTATCGCACCCCACGATCAACAATCGCACATAAAAAAGGGCCGCACTTAGCGACCCTCGTCTCTCGACATTTGTAAGTGGCCGGCTCCACACAAATTTATGCATGGTGGACCCAACAAAAACTCTTCTTACCGAGCAGCCGCGACTTTCGTGTCCCAGCCAGCTGCGGCGCCCTGCTCTGCATTGGTGCCCTTCAGGCCGGGCGCGGTTGCCAACTGCGTTGCACCGATGTTGCGCGGTGCAGCCACAGGGTCGAGCTTCACGAGCTTGCGAAGCGCGGCGGTATCTGAAGCAGCCGACTGAATCGGCTGGTCCTTGGAACCGATCTTGGCGGATTCGTCATAGCGGCCCTGTAGGCCAACGACGAGAGCAAGGTTCTGGCGGATTCGCTTTGTTTCGCCTCCGGCGTCCATCGCCTGGCGTAGAAGCTTTTCAGCTTCGACAGGGTCGCCCCCCATGGCGTGAGCCATGGCAAGGTTATTGAGCACGGAGGGATGGTTCGGCGCCAAGGCCAATGCCCGCTGATAGAACGGGATCGATTCTTTATAACGTCCCTGCTTCGCCATGGCTGTGCCGCGCGCAGTGATAACCTTCCAGTCCGGCTTTGCAGGATTATCGGCCTGAGCCAAAACTTTTTCGGCGATCTTGACGTGCCCCAAGTCGAGGGCTAGGCGACCGTATTCGCCAGCAAGCTCTGGGCTGTCACCATGGTAGACAGCGGCCTGTTGTAGAACTGCCAACGCCTGCTTTTTATGCCCCATCGCCTTCAGGTTTTTGGCATAGGCAAGGCCTGCTTCTTTATCCATTGGCATTTTCGAGAATTTCTTGCCCCAGTATTCCGTTGCTGCCGCCAGTTCGGTCTGTGGAGGCGCATTCGGGTTGGTCTCATCCACAGTCGGCTGGGCATTGCTAGCAGTGAGGTCAGGCAGGCCGCCCATTTGCGCACAACCACCCGCAAACAGACTGAGGCTCGTAATCGAGACAGCCGCGCCTATCCGCAGAGTCGCGCGTTTTACGGTATTTGGCGCCATGGCGGCATCTTCCTTGTACTGTGCCGGAGAGCGGGTCCAGGCATGCGAATCATTGAGTGCTCAGCTGTCAGCATGTGAGACAGTGCTCAACAAAGGCTTAACCAGCGCTTGGCCCGACATGACGTTGGCTCGGCAACACAAGCTTGTGCGGTGTTGAGCACAGGAGGTGTGGGCATCAAAACGGCCCGGCACGGTTGCCAATCGGCCAGCAATTTGCGGTGCACGCAGCAATTCCGCGTCGATGCTGTGAAGCAAGGGGCATCGGAAGCGCCTACTCGAAAGTCGTGCTAAACAGGCGCCCGTTACGACTCGCAGGAGAATGGCTAATGAGCGAAGAGAAGACTGGCTGGCCTCGACTCCCTGATACAACCCAGGTGTTTGCGGAATCCGCTAAAGACGGGCGTTCGATCTGGTTTATTGGCGAAGATGATGATCCCGCTAATCTCCTTACCGAAGCAGGGGTGAGCCCGGATTGGCTGAAGGCGAACCCGGTGACCGGCAGAGCAAAGCGAACTGCTTTGCTGGCAGGACGCGATGGAGACTTGGCCGGCGCGGCCCTCGGAATTGGCAATGGCGAGGCAGGCGAACCCTGCGGTCCTTCCGAGCTGCTCGTCGGGAAGCTTGCAAAGTCGCTCCCGGCAGGAAATTACCGCCTGGCCACTCCCGAGGGTGCCAAAGCTGAACTGGCGGCAATCGCCTGGGGCCTTGGTGCCTACCAGTTCCAGCGCTATCGGGGGAAAGGTGAAGACTCACCGGTTCCGCGCCTTGCTATTCCAGCCGGTGCAGATGCACAGCGGATAGCCGCCATCGTCGAGGGCGTTTGGTTTGGTCGCGATCTGATTAACACGCCGGCTTCCGATATGGGGCCCGACGACCTCGAAGCAGCAGCGCGCCTTCTTGCCAAGCGCCACGGTGCAAACATATCCGTCACGACGGGTGATGAACTACTCACCAAAAACCTGCCTATGATTCATGCCGTCGGCCGCGCATCCGATCGCGCCCCAAGACTATTGGATTTGAGCTGGCAACCGGCGTCCGGCGGAGCGGATCTCAAAACTGTGACGCTGGTCGGTAAGGGCATTACATTCGACACCGGTGGCCTCGATTTGAAACCCGCCGCCGGCATGGCCCTCATGAAAAAAGACATGGGCGGAGCTGCCAGCGCGTTGGCGTTGGCACACATGATCATGGCGCTGCAGCTACCAGTGAATTTGCGTGTTCTTATCCCAGCTGCCGAAAATTCGGTCGCAGGCAATGCCTTCCGCCCCAGTGATATCCTTACAAGCCGCTCGGGTCGGACCGTCGAGATCGGCAACACCGACGCCGAAGGCCGCCTCGTCCTTGCCGACGCATTGACCCTTGGCGGGGAAGCAAATCCTGATCTAATGATTTCGCTTGCTACATTGACCGGGGCTGCCCGCGTCGCATTGGGGCCGGATTTACCCGCTTTCTTCTGCGACGATGATGACTTCGCGAATAGCGCCGCACGCCACGGTGATGCGATCGGAGATCCGGTTTGGAGGATGCCGTTTTGGCGCGGCTACGAAAGCCGCTTCGACAGCCAGGTCGCCGACATGAACAACATCTCCGACGGACCATTTGCTGGAGCGATCACAGCGGCCTTGTTCCTGAGGCGCTTCGCGGGCAACGCTGGCAGATATGCCCATATTGATCTGTACGGGTGGCGGCCATCATCGAAACCACTCGGACCAAAAGGTGGTGAACCCCATGCTGCGCGGATGCTAATGAACTTGCTGAGCGAGGAGTGTGCATCGTGAGCAACGAAGCCGCCAACGGCACACCTGACGACGATACTGAATATCAGGCGGCCGCAGAGGCGCAGGACGCCCCGCCGCCGCTTCCTGATGAGACATCGGCTGCCGCCGAGGTCGCAGAAGAACGCAGTGCCCCTCTTGATCCGCGCCGCCACGCTTACCGCCCAGATCTTGCAGCCGAGAACTTGAAAGGCAAGGTCGACGCCAAGCGCTTCATTGCTGGCAATTGGGGTCAAGTCGTCGTTCCGGTAATCCCGATCCGCAACAAGCCGAGCGAATCCGCCCCCGTCGATACCGAGGCACTCTTTGGTGAAATGCTCGTCGTCTATGACGTCGCCGACGGTTGGGCCTGGATTCAGCTACTACGCGACGGTTACGTCGGCTACGCACAGGTGAGTGCGATTTCCAGTGAGGTCGAATTGCCAACTCATCGCGTCAAGGCAATCGGCACATTCGTTTATCCAGAGCCAGATATCAAGAAGCCGCCGCTCGCTCACCTAAGCCTCAACAGCGCTTTGAAAGTCGCCGAGCAGCAGGATCAGTTCTACCGGCTGTCTTCGGGCGGCTTCGTTGCCGTGCGTCACGTTGCAGATGAGCAGACGTTCGCGCGCGACTTCGTCGATGTCGCAGAGCGCTTCATCGGGACTCCTTATCTTTGGGGCGGACGGACCCGACTAGGTATTGATTGTTCCGCGCTGGTTCAAGTGTCACTGGAAGCTGCCGGCATTACCGCGCCTCGTGATAGCGACATGCAGCGAGCCGAGATCGGCAACGATGTCCTGATGCCTGAGGATTACGATGGATTGCAGCGCGGTGATCTGATCTTCTGGCCAGGTCACGTCGGTATAATGGCGGATGGCATTATGTTGTTGCACGCCAATGCCCACCACATGGCCGTCACGGTTGAAACATTACCTGAAGCCATCGAGCGCATGGCCCGTACCGGTTTGCGCCCAACCGCCGTCAAGCGCCCCGATGGACTGTGCGCTTGAATACAAGATGCTAGGATTTGCCGCTGGCACGCGCCATGTCTGCAAGTGCTTTCATGGTTCCAACGACCGGCCTCCAACCACTCTCGCGCAGTGCTTCTGTTGATACGACGAGGTCGCCGTCAAGACGCCCCCAGGCGTCTCCCTTACCGGCAAGTTTCGCAGCCAACGCCAGTAGACCGGACGGAACAGTGAAGATGCCTGGAGACCGTTTCAAACCTTTGCGCATCGCTGAGACGATTTTGCCGACCCGCATCGGCGCAATGTCGGCAACCAGGAACACGCGGCGGCTCACTGTATCTCCTGTCAGGCAATGCGTGACGGCGCTTGCCAGATTATCGACGCTTAGAATTGATCGGCGCCCCTTGAGCGAGTTGATTGGCAACGGGAGTGGCAGGCGGGCCAGCTTCAGCAAGGCCGCCATGTTGCCCTTGACACCTGGGCCATAAACCAGCACGGGACGTAGCGTCACCCAGTCCGTTTCAGATGTATCGAGAACCTCTGCGAGCGCGGCTTCTCCGGCAAGCTTCGCCCGCCCGTAAGCGTCCGTCGGGTGCGGTATGGTTGCTTCGTCGATGGCACTATTGGCGACTGGTCCGGTTTGCGCGCGAACCGAGGAAACGTAGACGATACGTTTCACGCTTGCGCGCTGTGCTGCATTGGCCAATTCGCGAACAGCTTCACAATTGACTGCGTTATAATCGCTATCTGGGATTGCACTGCTGGCATGCGCGATGCCGGCAAGATGCACAACGTATTCGCATCCCTCTACGAGCTCTGCCCAATCCACGTTGCCGCAGTTGAGGTCCGGCATCATGGACAACTCGACATCAGGGCGGTCAGTGCCTATGCGCGAAGGAACTCGCGCTGCGGCACGCACTATGAATCCGGCACCGGCAAGAACTGGAACAAGCGCCTGTCCGATAAAGCCGCTCGCTCCAGTAACAAGTACCCGCTGCTTCGACATCGTATTCCTCACGCGGCTGCGACTTCCGCCCTTTCCAAGCCGAGCAAATCAAACATGGCCGCCATGACGAGGCGGCGATCGTAACGCCGTTCCGCCTTCTGCCGACTTGCGCGGGCCATGGCAGGAATCAGATCTGGCCGCTTTAAGTAACTCTCGATCGCGGCAGCGAGCGCACTCGGGTCATCGGGCGGAGCAAGACAGCCATTGACACGTTCATCAACAAGCTCGCGGCACCCAGGCGCATCCGCGACAATCAGCGGTCGACCCATGGCAAGGGCTTCAAGTGCGGGACCAGGATTTGTTTCCGCTTGCGAGGGGTATGCAAAGACGTGGCATCGAGAAATCAACTCTGCCCGTTGAGCTCCTTCGCCCAGATATTCGACCGCGTCTCGAAACGGTGCGAGGTCGGCAACCGAGAGCGCGTCTTCAGCGCGGCTTGCGGGACCCGCCAGCAGAAATGTCGTTTGAGCTGCCCGCGCTTTTACGATTCGCGCAGCCTCGCAAAACTCCAAGACACCGTGCGAGCGGGAAAGCTCTGCAGTCATCAGGACAATGAGGCCTTTCCCGACGGCTGGCAGCGGTGCAACCTTAAACTCTTCCAGGTCGACACCCGACCACGGCAATACTTCAGGCGAGAGATGTTCCGGTAACAATCCACTCAACTCAAGCTGCGCCACGTGATCGTAGTTGATGCAAAGGATGCCAGTCGCGGCATCAATTGCCTTGACGAATTTTTCTGCCCCCGGCTTTAGGTGTTCGCTCTCCTCCTCGGCATCATCTGTCATCCGGCCAAGCACAACTATAATGCGAGGTACGAGCGCTTTCTTGGCTGCAACTGCGATCGGAGTGATGACTTCATCGCCATGCACAAGAACGGTATCCGCGCCCCAGTCCGAAATAATGGCTGCGACGCGCTTTGCCACCTGCCGTCCAGGCATCAAGGCAAACCTGTCAGCAACAAGGTCGATCTCTTCGACATCGGCCCCGGCGTGAGCCAAGGTCAACTCGTCGCTTTCTAGGAACGTGGGAGCAAGGCAGAGCACATTGTGCCCCGCTGCGATGAGGTCGCGCACCAATGGCATGTCTTCAGCGACAAGTTCGGCCCCGTGCGGCCCCGCAATAACAATACGCCGACTGCCTGCCCGGCGCCCACCGCTCATCGTCATGTCAGTGCAATGTCCGAGAAATCGTAGGGAAAACGGTCTTCTCGCCAGCCGTGTCGTCGCTGCTGGTCTTTTCAGCCTCTTCCTTGCGACCGCACGAATAGCCCTCAACTGTCGTCAGGAGAATATCCTGCATCGCTTCAAGATCGCGCCGCTTCATTGCCTCGCTAAGCGATTCGAGATGCTGCCATAATTCTTCGGCAGGAAGGAACGGTTCGTGCGACCGCATGATACGCAAGTGTTCCGTGCCAGTTGTGTTGACACCGAGAAGGAGCTCTTCATAGAGCTTTTCGCCAGGGCGTAACCCGGTGTAGACGATTTCGATTTCCCCGTACGGCGTTTCTTCAGTGCGAAGCTCCAGCCCCGCTAGCCGGATCATCAAACGCGCAAGATCGTCGATCTTGATCGGGTCTCCCATGTCGAGAACGAAAACTTCGCCGCCGGTTGCCATCGCTCCTGCTTGAATGACGAGCTCGGCAGCTTCCGGGATCGACATGAAATAGCGGATGATTTCTGGATGCGTCACCGTCACAGGGCCACCGGCCTTGATCTGGTTGCGGAAACGCCGAACGACCGAACCCGAACTATCGAGAACATTGCCGAAGCGGACCATGGTAAAGACCGTCCCTATATCCTCTTCTGCAGCATGCGCTTGAAGCACAAGTTCGCCCAACCGTTTGCTGGCCCCCATGACGTTGGTTGGCCGCACGGCCTTGTCAGTCGAGATCAATACAAATCGTTCAACACCAAGGTCTCGCGCTGCTTCTGCAATCGCTGCACAGCCAAAAGTGTTGTTGAGCAGGCCGACCCCTGCGTTCTGTTCAACGATCGGGACATGCTTGTAGGCCGCCGCATGGTAGATGGTTTCGACACCAAAGCGATTGATCGTGTCGCGAACGACCGATTCATCAAGCACCGAACCTAGGACCGCATGGAGCTCCGGACCAGTACCTGGCGGCAGTGCCTCGATGGCTTCGCGAATTTCCAGTTCAATCTCGTAGAGCGCCGGTTCTGAAATATCGAGCAGAGTTAGTCGAGCAGGGTTTTGCTTTAGAATCTGGCGAACGAGTTCTGATCCGACCGAACCACCGGCACCCGAGACGAGGATTGATTTGCCACGGATCGATCGTGCCAGGAGATCGTGATTTGGCGGCACCGGATCGCGTCCAAGGAGATCTTCGACTTCAAGCGGTCGCACATCGGTAATGCCGACTTTGCCAGAGGCGATTTCCTCCATCGAGGGCATCACCTTCACCTGGACCGGATAGTTCTCCAATTCGCCTATAATCTGACGGCGTTCGCGCCGCTGCGATTCAGGAACTGCGAGCAAAATTTCTCGCACTTCGGAACGTTCTATGACGTGACCGATCTTTTCGGGCCGGTAGACTTTGATCCCGCCGACGTATTGCCCCCACATTGAAGGAGCGCTGTCGATAAAGCCGACCGGTTCGCGGTCCGAAACCCGCCGCAATGATTCCAGAAGTTCAGAACCCAGTTGCCCTGCGCCGTAGATGAGGACGGGTGTGCGTTCGATATCCAGTGGCAGCCGGGGAATGCTGATGCCGACGCTCTTGAGGAGAAGCCCAGCCAGTTGCCGGCTTGCCGTTACGAAGACGGCACCGATAACGCCGTAAGTCAGGATCACCGTGCGCGGTATGCCATGCTGTCCAAACATAAACACCACGAGCGCCCAGATCAGAACACTCAGCGCCACGCAGGCAAAGATACGCACAGTGCCGCGGTAACCAATGAATCTGGTGACCAGCCGATAGAGCCCGAACCAGGCGAATGTGCCGACAGTGATCAGGGGAGCAGCAATGAACAGCAGAAGCTCGGGCGTCGATTGCGGCCAGTAGACGATCTGATAGCGCAGCGACATCGCCGACCAGACCACAAATGTAAGCAGCAATAGGTCGAAGAGAACCAGAATTGCGCGCTTGTAGTAGCGCGGCAATTCCAGGAGCCCCTTCCTGAAAAAGAGCGTCAATCCCTGTTCTTCAACTGGTGAAGACAAGATATTCCCTCACGCCGGCCGGTCGGACAAATTCTATTGCGCCCGTCCGGTGTTTTGCCCCGCAGAACCAAGCTTCCCGCCGATGACTTCGCTTTTGCGAAGGCTTAAGTGTGCGGCTAGGGACGCCGATGCTTCAACACCCTACCGGTCCGCTCCGCCGGTTCGAAAGCCCCGTTACAATTACAGTCAGTTATTGCGCTCGGCGGTGTGCGGTGCAAGAAAAACTTAAAGTTTTCAGGCTTCCCCAACCCGTTTCTCAGCCCTGTTTGTCCGTAATGATAGGCAATTGCACCGCCCTGATACCCAGGAACCTGTTGATAGCCGTGTCGAATGGTCCGTTCGCAACAGCAGGCGCGAAATCACCACCTCCCAGATATTCGATCAGTCTGTGCCCAAGAAGCACCGCTATGACGCCGAATATGACCGCACCAAGCATCTGCCCGGTCAACACGCCGGCAGCGCCGGCTAGGTGGTCGCCAATGAGAACGAAGGGCACCGTGCCAAGCGTTGCTCTCGCCCAGTTGAGTGCAGTCGAGATATGCGCCCGTCCGAGCGTGTTAAACGCTGCATTGGAGACGAAGAGCACTCCCATGAAGAAAAACAGCGGTGCGAGCCAATAGCAGAACATATAGATCATATCGGCGGTTTCCCCTGTCGCGTGGAACTGACTGACGATAAACGGTGCCGCCAATATCAATAATAACCACGCCCCCAACGTGAAGCCGCCATTGACCCAGACTGCCAGTCTGAGCGTCTCGTGCATCCTAGCCTTGTCACGGGCACCGTAATTCTGACCGATAATTGGCCCGACAACGCCTGACAGCGCAAAGACGACCCCGAATGCAACCGGCATGATACGACCGATGATGGTCCAAGCGGCAACCGCGTCGTCGCCATGGGCGGACATGACGGCGGTAATGTAGGCATTGCCAGCAGGTGTCGCCAGATTAGTTGCAATGGCCGGGAGGGCAACAGCGGCCAGCGGCCTGCCATCGGCAAGAAAGGTCTGTAGTTTCGCCCGGCCCATCATCTTGTGCACGACGATAACGCCATAGAGGCCGACAGCCATCACTGTGATACGCGCCAAGACAGCAGCCCATGCGGCACCAACGATACCGAGTTCGAAACCGAATATCAGAATCGGATCGAGGATTATGACCGCAATCGCCCCGGATAATGTCACGTTCATGGCGCGTCGCGCATCGCCCGCCGAACGCAGTACCGCAGACGATGTCATGCCTAGCGCCAGTGGCGGAAGCGCAGGTACGGCAATAGTCAGGTAGGTCGAGGCTAGATCGTAAGTGTGGCCGGTGGCGCCAAGAAGACTGAGGAGTTGCGGGATCTGCAGCCAAACGACGACGGCCAAAATCGAAGAGACGACAAATGTCCACATGTGCGCATGAATCGTCAGCCGACGCGCGCGAACGTTTTGCCCGGCTCCAAGCGCTGGAGATACAAGTGAAGTTGTTGCAATCGCCAGCCCGATACCGATGCCAATGGTCAGCATGAGAACCGTGCTGCCGTATCCGACAGCGGCAACAAGCGCTTCACGCTCATCAAGCAGGCTGAGGAAGTAGATGCTTGCAAGGTCGCCAATGAAAATTGAAACCAGCCCGAGCGCACCGGTACCGGTCATCACCAGTAGATGCCGCAGTAGGGAACCGGTGACAAACTTCGGTTGCATCGGTGGCCGGCGTGCGGGCCTCGATCCAGACCGCGGTTCTGCTTTGGATTGAGTCATGTGCACTTTCAGAATTGTGGAAGAGGCGGCGGTCGCCTCTCACAAGAGTGCGTAACCGGCGACGCTGTGCGAGTTAAAGGTCGCAAAGTCAGCTTGGTGTTCCAATACGACATCAATAATCAGAAGATCATTCAAATTCGCCGGCGCGAGTTGATCGCCGCAGCCAGTGTTCCCTCGTCAAGATAGTCGAGTTCACCACCCATCGGCACGCCCTGCTGGATTTCT
>JAJFHK010000441.1 GCA_021775655.1 Filomicrobium sp.
GAGACCAAGATCCATACCTGGCGCTGGCCATCCCCAACTGGCCCAGATTCGACCCATTCAAGAAACCGTCCACCCAGCCCCCGCTTCTGAAATTCCGGCAGGAGACCGAGGAATCGCGCGTAGGGACCGCGAACCCATTTCATCCGCACCACGCCGAGACCCGCGTACTCACCGCAATAACGCAACGCATGTCTCGGGGCTGCCGGGACGACCTCAGCGAAAAAAGCTTCCAATTCTGTTTATGCCGAGACATATCGCAACCACGGGTCCATCGCGGCGAACTGCACGCCAAGCGCCTCGGCTTCACCTGCGCGCGGCCCGTCAAGTGTGAGTTCCGAACCTAAATCTGCTGGAGTTGAATAAGCCATGACTCCGCCTAGCCTCTAACCCAGAAACCGTTTTCTCGGACCACCCCTTTTGACAAGGGGGCAAACCGACTACATTCATGCCAATAGTATTCGCCATTGTCCGGCCCGAGCGCTCAGAGGCTCGCAAAACCCGGCGACCCAGATACCAAAAGGTTTCTCCCATGGCCCAGAAAGTCCACAAATTGCCAGCCGACGGTACCGTGTCGAAACACGACCCCGTCTGGCAAGCCGTACGCGACGAAGCCGAAGCTGTTGCGCACGCCGAACCGGCCCTTGGATCATTTGTCTTCGCAACCGTACTCGGCCAGGTTACATTAGAAGACGCGATCATTCATCGCCTCGCCCAGCGCCTCAATCACACAGATGTCGATGCTGGCCTCATCTCCAAGACATTCGGTCGCGTGCTCGCGGAACAACCAGAAATCGGCCTAGCCATGCGTGCTGACCTTGCTGCTGTCGTCGAACGCGACCCGGCCTGCGAGCGCTTTTTAGAGCCTATGCTCTACTTCAAAGGATTCCACGCGCTGGTCGCCTACCGCTTTGCCCATGCACTATGGCAAAAGCGCCGCAAAGATTTCGCGCTCTATCTGCAAAGCCAGTCGTCGAAACTGTTCAGCGTCGACATCCATCCCGCAGCCCAGTTTGGCAAGGGCATCATGCTCGACCACGCTACCGGGTTCGTTGTCGGTGAAACAGCCGTCATAGGTGACAACTGTTCATTCCTCCATGGCGTTACACTCGGCGGCAGCGGCAAGGTAACCGGAGATCGTCATCCAAAAATCGGTCATAGCGTCCTGATCGGCGCCGGAGCCAAAATTCTTGGAAACATCAAGATTGGCTGCTGCTCACGTGTTGCCGCCGGCTCGGTCGTGCTTAAGGACATTCCAGCAGAAGTCACTGTTGCAGGAGTGCCCGCGCGCATTGTAGGCCCTGCAGGGTGCCCGGAGCCCGCCAGCTCGATGGATCAGCAACTCAATGTCCCTGCCCTGGACTCTGACGCTTCCTGAAGGTCATAACCCCCCGACGGACATCAAGATCGACACTCAAGGAGGCCACACTCGTGGACAAGACGGAAGTCGCCAAGCTCGAAGCCTATCTTCGCAAAACGTTCGGAATGAAAAACATCGGATTGCGCCCGCAGCCCAAAAAGAATGACATGGCAGAGGTCTTCATCGGCGACGAATTCATTGCCACGCTGTACCGCATCGAGGATGACGGTGAAATCGAATATCAATTGCAGATGGCAATCCTCGAAATGGACCTCGAAGACGTCTGATTTCTGGGATTGCATCCATGCCGCTCTACGCCCTTGATGACGAAGTAAAAACACCGGCAAACGGCCACTACTGGATTGCTCCCAACGCCACTGTCATCGGCAACGTCAGCATCCAAGAAGAAGCCAGCGTTTGGTTTGGCACTGTAATCCGTGGTGACAATGAGCCGATAGTCATCGGCGAGCGCGTCAACATTCAGGAAAACTGCGTCCTGCACACCGACCCCGGGTATCCCATGACCATCCATCCCGATTGCACGATCGGACATATGGTGATGCTGCATGGTTGCACGGTCGAGCCAGGCGCTCTCATCGGTATCGGTTCAATAGTATTAAATGGCGCAGTCATTGGAGAGGGTTCGCTGGTTGGTGCCAACACTTTGATCCCTGAGGGCAAAGTGATACCACCACGCTCCCTCGTCGTCGGCTCGCCTGGGAAAGTCGTGCGCGAACTAACGGCCGAACAGGTCGCAGAAGTCAAAGCCACTGCCGGCCGATACGTTGCAAACTGGAAACGGTTCAAAGACAAGCTTCGGGTGCAGGACAACTGACCAAGACACGAGAGCCTGACGCAAAGTCGTGGTCGCGTTATTGTCTGGGTGTCTGGCCAGACGTCACGACGGGGCGGTCGCGCACAGTTTCTTCCAGCGTTACCCACGCCTTCGGATTTACGTACGACTGGCGCATCACATATTGATATGGCGTTGCGCTCCAAATCCGAACTTCACGTATCTTATTATCGAGTATGAAATCGCCCTGTGTTGTGCGTGCGGTCAAGACCGCATGACCATCCCCAAGTTCGTCGCGAACGACAGTAACCAGGACCGCACTCTCCGGCCATCCGCGCGCCATCAGCAACTGCCGTTTCAGCAATACATAATCTTCGCAGTCCCCGGCACTCGACGGCAGCGTCCAATATTCTTCAACACCGTAAGCTTCCATGTCGGTGACGGGTGTAATTGCGGAATTGACGTAACGGTTGACTTCATCGAGTTCGCTGAGTCTAACCGGCGTCGCATCGAAACGATCGCTCCCATGCCAGTGACTGGTGCATAGCAGCGGTTGGGTTTCGCAGAACTGCACGAAGCCGTAGGGTGGCTGCGCGCTGCCAAATGCTCGCATAAAGGGGGAATTACGTTGCCCGTGATACGATGACGTCAAGGGCTCAGCAGTGGCCACCGAAAGAGCCAGCGCCATGAAACTCGCCGCGAAAGAAATAACGACCCCGATACGCATCTTGGAAAACAACTCCAGATAACTCACCTGAAAACAAAACCCGTGTCGGCCAACCGTCCAACCTGGGATAGACCGCATTCGTTCCGTCGCCTTGCGCCCCATGCCACCCCAGAACGGGGCGTGGGCGTCTTTGGCGATCCACATCAATCGAACAGCGACTGCAGATTCTTGGCCTCTTGAACCTGCAGAAACTGGACGCCGATGCCGTGTTCGTGATGACGCCGCACGATAGCATTCTGTACGCCGACAACGACCTCCGTGCCAATGGCCGGCCTGAAGTGCGTCCCCAGCGAAGCACCCGACAGCGAAATGTCAAGCAGACCACACTCGTACTTGCGTTCGCCAATCTGCATGGCCACCGTCTTGTTTCCAACCGCGACGCGCTCATGTCTGCGCTCTTCGAGGCCGCTGAACTCGGACCGGTTAATCAACCAGGTTAGCTGCGCAGCTAATTTTTCGCGCTTGCGCGTGGTGATATTGAGGCACATCGAAAATCCAGTCTCGAATACCCGGTCAACGATCCCGTCGAGCAACCCGATGTGCTCGAAGTAGGCGACCACCTTCTCTTTGGGCTCCAGTAGAACTGGGGACGCCAGCGTCAGTTGCGCTACGGATATATCGATCAGCTTTGCAGGAAATTCCGATTTGTCAGGGCGCATAAAGCGTCCCTGAAGGGCAAGCTGGACCGAGCGTGTACGTTCGCCGAAATCGACGTCCGGCATCCTGAGCTGAGCAGAGGAACGGCGCTCCACCTGGACTGTTAGTGCTGCAGACATCAAGCGACCTCGACACAAGGGAGCGGTTCAATTGGCAGGCCCATAGTTAGTGGCCCCTGAATTCTCGCTTCAGTATCGGTGGCTGGATTTAACGTTTAGCTAATGGCCGTGATTATTTTGGGACAATAGCCGTACATTTTTCGCCCAAAGTGGCTGTTCTCGGCCCTCAGCAAGCCTGACCCAACTGTCGCCGGGCTCGGCTCCATGGCTAAGAACTCTTGTCGTGTCCCTCCGACAATCCCCCTTCGTAAACCCGGAATTGACGCCGGTCCTGGCGTACGATCCGGGCAGTGCGAACACTAGGAAGAACCGGGGGCTGTGCGCCGCCGTGGCGTGTAGACTGCAGCACTGGCTCAGGCAATTCGGAACCATCAGCCGGATAGGTCAATTCCGTTTCCACAATCCTAAATTCTTCGATCGGCACCTCACCCAACCAAGGCTGTGGAGCAATGGCGACCATGCCACCCAGGAACCGGTCTATTGTCTCGCAGTTATGCAGCAGCGGCAAAATCAGTAGCTCGAACCGAGCCACGCCGCCGTTTGCAGAAATTCCGTCGACATGCAGCCTTGCAATCGCGCCAAGTTTGCGAACCGACGTAAGGTGCCGTTGCAACGCGAAGCGATCCGTATCCTGCCACCCTTCTAGAAAGTTCGATCCACGCATCTCGCGGCCGGTCGTTTCGCAGATGCGCGTACCAGCCAACCGATAGATGAACGAAGACGGTTCCTGGAACTCTAAAATCAGCGTTTCGCAGAGAACGTCGGCGATCCTTGACGGCTCAATCTCGAAACGACGTGGCGCGACTCGCGACCCTCTCACGCTGTTCCAATAGCCATAAAGTGTGGCGTTCGTTGTCGTTCTCATCTGCGCCAGGACGCTCCATCGGTGTCCCCGGGACGCGCAGTGCTTAAATCCCGACCGGGGACAAGCGCCGCTGTCCGAAAATGACACGGTTGTTCGCATTTATTCAGCGTTTCGCTGTGAACTCAGCATCAACCATGCCATCCCCATCCGCTGATCCGTTCTTTGGGTCGGCCCAACTTGCCCATGACCGCTGTGACCGTTAACGCTGCACAACGCCGACATCCGCAGCCAGCACTACGTCCAATGACGAACTTTATGGAGCTTCCATTGCAGTCACCCCACCGAGAGCCGATCTTCAATGTGCCGGGAAGCGTTGTAGCGTTGATAGGGATCTTTGTTGCCGTCCATGCCGTGCGCCAATTTCTCTCCTATTCACAGGATGAATGGCTCACGATCGCGATGGCCTTCGTACCGGCCAGGTACGCTGGCTTTTCCGATCAGATACCTGGAGGAGAAATAGCAGCCTGGACGTCGTGGATTACGCACATGCTCGTGCACGGGGACGCCATCCATCTCCTCTTCAATTCTGCGTGGTTCCTGGCTTTCGGCGGCGCCATCGCCCTGCGCGTTGGAACGGTGCGGTTTCTGGCATTTACCGCGTTCACCGGCATCCTTGGTGCCATGACTTTTCTTGGTTTCCATTGGGGCGAAGGCGTGCCGGTCGTCGGTGCATCCGGGGCGGTATCGGGCATGATGGGCGCCGTCATGCGCTTCTTGTTCAGCGCCATGGACATGGGCAGCATCGCTGCGCTGAGGGAGCACCCCCGCTCGGTGCCACTGATGCGGTTAACAACGGCTTTAACCGACAAGCGTGTGCTCGCCGTAACGGCAATTTACCTTTTGATGAATGTCATAACAGCCTTTGGAATTCCCGGTTTAGCTGCTGAAGGCGGGATCGCCTGGGAGGCTCACTTGGGCGGCTATCTTGCCGGGCTTTTATGCTTTGGTTTCTTCGATCCCGCCCCTCCAAAGGCAAGATTCGAACCGCGAATTGTGCACTGATCCTTGCCTTTTGCGACAATCTGAAGCAGCATTCACGAAAATGTAATAGCGCCCCGGCCGTTTGAAGGATCTACGGGGCAGTCGTGCAATATGGAGGCGAACAATATGAACGTTGCAGCGCTGCTGAAGGCCAAAGGTCGGAACGTGACAACTGCCCAATCCGATACTTCTCTGCAAGATATCTCGGGGGTACTGGCTGAAAAACGTATTGGCACGATCGTGATTGTCGATGCCCGTGGCACTGTAAAAGGAATTGTTTCTGAGCGTGACGTTGTCCGTGCAATTGGCACAAATGGAAAAGACGCCCTCACGCGTCAAGCATCCGAAGTGATGACCCACGACGTTACCACCTGTGGGCTGGATCGTACTATTGAAGAGCTAATGGAAATGATGACCAAGGGTCGATTCCGTCACCTGCCTGTCGTCGAGAACGGTGATCTTGTCGGAATCATTTCAATCGGCGACGTCGTCAAGCACCACATCGCCGA
>JAJFHK010000442.1 GCA_021775655.1 Filomicrobium sp.
CGCAATTGACGTTCGAAGCAGCCGATGAAGTGCGTTTTCCGGCTATTCGGATTGCGCGCGCGGCGATGGAACGAGGAGGTACGGCGCCTGCTGTTCTCAACGCGGCGAACGAAGTTGCCGTAACAGCTTTCCTTGACGGGCGGCTCAGGGTGCCCGATATCGCTGCAATGGTAGAAGAAACTCTCGGGCGGTCGGACAAAGGCGGGTTATTGGAAAAATCGAGTTGTCTCGATTCAGTGCTCGCCTGTGATCTCGAAGCGCGCCGCTTGTGCGAGGAGATCGTTGCGGCAAGAGCCTGACGGTCTGGATCGAGTTGGGTGCAAATGTGCCGCGTCGTGCGGGCATCGAGCAGGTTATCTACAAACAGCTTAAGTGCGGCATCTGCAACCCCAAGGTTGCTCATTGGGTGGCAGTTGGTGATTGTTATGCAGAATCGACTCGCCGCAGTGTTCAAGGCATCGCATTAAGCGCATTGAAGTAGAGCGCCAGGATTTAATCTTGGCCGGGAAGGACACGTTTTAATGGAATTCATCTCGCTCATTGCCAACAACCTGATGTCAGCAGGCATAACCTTTTTGGGGTTTGTGTTTGCGTTGACCGTTGTGGTGTTCATCCACGAGATGGGTCACTTCCTGGTTGCACGGTGGTGCGGGGTGACGGTCACCACCTTTTCGATTGGATTCGGCAAGGAAATCTGGGCGTTTATCGATAAGCACGGTACTCGCTGGCGGGTCGCGTGGATCCCGGCTGGAGGCTACGTCAAGTTTCTCGACGACGAGAACGCAGCCAGCATGCCCGATCGCGATGCGCTCGATACGATGAGCGAAGAGCAACGAAAGGGTTCATTTCAGCTCAAGCCGGTTTGGCAGCGCGCCGCTGTTGTTGTCGCTGGTCCGCTTGCAAATTTCATTTTGGCGATCGTGATTTTTGCCGGGTTCTACTTTGCGATGGGCGAGAATCGTATCGAGCCACGCGCCGACTACATTGTGGCTGGCAGCCCGGCTGAGAAAGCCGGCTTCAAGTCAGGCGACCAGATCCTCTCAATCAACGGCCGGGAAGTCCGAGATTTTGCGACGGTCAATGAGATCGTTTGGACCAGTCCTGGGCGTGAACTGGATTTCCTGGTTGACCGGGCAGGCCAGGAAATTGCGCTGTCGCTTGAGCCGGTTTTGAAGGAGCGAAATGACTACATCGCTGGCAAGCATAGGCGCCCGACGATAGGTATTCGGTACGCGGTCGATCCTGTTGTTGCTGGTGTGATTCCAGGCGACCCAGCCGATAAGGCAGGATTTGAGGCGGGCGACCGCGTAATCCGTATGAACGGACAGGACATTAACGATTTCAATCAGTTGCAGGAAGTTGTCGGGAAGAGCGAAGGTCGCGAGATAAAGTTTGTCGTGCTGCGCGACGGTAGAGAAATTTCTCTCAACGTGACGCCAAAGATGATGTCTCCTGGCAAAAAGGCTGCGAATCCGACACCAAGGCCGCTCATCGGAATTCAAAGCTCAATGCGGCCGATGCATTCGCGTCATGTTGACGTAGGTGCCTTTGAGGCATTGGGTTTGGGGACTGAACGGACGTGGAGCATAATCACAGGTACGCTGTCCTATATCGGAGACATTTTTGCTGGTCGTAGCGATTCTGATCAAATCGGCGGTGTGGTTCGCATTGCCGATGCTGCGGGGAAATTCGCTTCTCTAGGCTTTAGCCAGCTTGTCCTGTTTACGGCTTTTATTTCGGTCAGCATCGGATTGATCAACTTGTTCCCGATTCCGATTCTCGATGGTGGTCACCTTATGTTCTACGCCTATGAAGCAGTTATGGGACGACCGGTGAACGAAGAGGTTCAGGAGTTCTCATTCAGGATCGGTTTGGTACTCATCTTGATGCTGATGTTTTTTGGTTTGTATAACGACCGCGGGATCCTCGCGGGATGGTTCTCATAGGGCGGGACGCGTGTAAAAAATTGCCCGTCTGCGGCATCCCGACTCTGGTATTTTTTCCGCGCCTGGGTTGACGAGATAACACGTTGAAATATAGCAATAAAATTGTAATTGCCGTGGTCTGAGCGGCTGCACAGGATCGAATCACTTTGGTAAGGGCTTAGTCAAGGGGCGAATCAGGCCGGGTGACGCATTCTTGCCACTTCCACATAGCTTGCTGAATCGTTAATAAGTTGGGGTGTTGGAGTGGTGGTTGCCGGAGGGGTACGATGGCGCGCATCGGACAGGCAATCCAACGACAACTGGAACTCGGGATAATCCCGGACACGACATGGGTCAGCTGACTGCCGAGAGCTGAACTGTGAATTTTGGGGGATCGGCAGAACGAGGGCAGATCCGCGAATGTCAAAGCTTCGGATCAGGTTCCTGGGAGGCTTGAAAGCCGCCCTCATGCTCGTTGTGGCTACTTTCGCCACAGTGGCGTTTGATGCCGTGGTGGTGTCGGGACCGGCTTATGCGCAGACTGTCAGCGAAATCCGCGTGTCGGGTAACCGCCGCGTTGAGCCAGAAACCGTTCGTACTTACCTGCAATTTAAGGTCGGCGACGTCTACGACGCCGGTCTGGCGGACGCGTCGCTTCGGACGCTGTTCGCGACGGGCTTGTTTGCAGATGTCCGCATCGACATTCAGGGCGCCGTCGTCACCGTCTATGTCGAAGAAAACCCGGTCATCAACCAGATTGCCTTTGAAGGTAACTATGAGGTCGATACCGACACGTTGGCCGCTGAGGTTCAACTGAAGCCACGTTCGGTGTTCACGCGAGCACGGGTTCAGGCCGACGTGCAGCGCATCCTTGACGTTTACCAGCGGCAGGGTCGTTACGCAGCTTTGATTGAGCCGAAGATCATCGAGCTTGAGCAGAATCGCGTGAACCTCGTGTTTGAAATCACCGAGGGTTCGGCGACCAAGGTCAAGGGCATCAGCTTTATCGGCAATCGCGCCTTCACCGATTCGCAGTTGCGCGACATCATCACGACGACGCAGGCTGGCTGGTTTGACTTCCTCAAGGGCACCAGTGTCTACGACCCGGATCGTCTGAATCTAGACCGGGAATTGCTGCGCCAGTATTACCTGAAGAACGGTTTTGCAGATGCACGCGTAATCAATGCAAATGCCGAATTGGATCGCGATGGATCGGGCTTCTTCATCACGTTCACAATTGAAGAGGGCGAGGTTTACAGCTTCGGTGTCATGACGCTTGAAAGTTCGCTTCCGGAGCTAGATGGGGAAACTCTGCGCGGGGAACTGCTGACGTATTCCGGGTCGACCTACGACGCTTCGCTGATCGACAAGACTGTGGAGCGATTGACACTGTCTGTTGCTGAACGTGGGTTTGCATTTGCGAGGGTTCGTCCCCGGGCAGCGCCTGACTTCTACAGTCGCACCATCGGTATCAACTACGTCATCGATGAAGGGCCGCGGATCTATATCGAGCGGATCAACATCTTTGGCAACGAACGCACCAAGGATTATGTGATCCGGCGTGAGTTCCGTCTGGCTGAAGGGGATGCCTTCAACCCGCTGCTTGTTGATCGTGCTGAAAAGCGGCTAAAAGGCCTTGGTTTCTTCAAGTCGGTCTCGATTAAGAAGCGTCCAGGTTCTGCGCAGGACCGCGTGATTTTGGATGTTGGACTTGTCGAGCAGTCGACGGGTGAACTTTCCTTCGGCGCGGGTTATTCCACCAGCGAAGGTGTGATTGGCGACGTTTCGATCTCGGAGCGCAACCTTCTGGGTAACGGCCAATTCCTCAGACTGCGTGTTGGTGGTTCATTTGAGCGCGCTCAAATCGATCTCAGCTTTACCGAGCCACGCTTCCTCGATCGTAATCTATCTGCGGGCTTCGACTTGTTCCATAAGGAGCTTGATCAGACAGATACTTCGGGCTTCCGCAGCAGGAAGTCGGGCGGAACGCTACGGCTGGGCTTCCCGCTGGCTGAAGACCTGTGGGCCCAGACAAACTATACGCTGGCGCGTGATGAACTCTACGATGTGAACCGCAACGCTTCGCTGGCGATTCGCGATGCATGCGGAGACACGAATATCAATCCGCGCGGTCGTGGCGGACTCCCGCTTAATCCGCCTAATTGCGATGACACTGCATACTTTACGTCGTCGCTTGGCGGTAGCCTGATCTACGACAAGCGTAATCATCCAACGAATCCATCAAGTGGTTATTACGTCCAGCTTTCGTCTGACTTTGCCGGTGTCGGTGGTGACGTGCAGTACGTTAGGGTTCAGAGTGAAGCTCGCGGCTACTACCCGGTCGCAGAGAAAATCGTGTTGGTTGGCCGTGTGGTTGGAGGTCATATCGAGGGGTGGGGTGGCGACGATGTCCGTATCCTCGATCTCTTCTTCCGTGGCGGCGAGACAGTTCGAGGATTCGATCGCGCTGGGTACGGTCCTCGCGACCGCCGGACGGCCGACGCACTGGGCGGGCAAACCTTCTGGGCGGCAACTGCTGAACTTCGCTTCCCGATTCCCTTCATTCCCGACGAACTTGGTATTTCGGGTGCCGTCTTTGCGGATGCTGGATCTTTGTTTAACGCTTCCGAACGGGCAAAGGCCGTGGTTGATACAGGCGACCTGTTGGATGACTCAACCGTGCGCTCGTCAGTTGGCGGTAGTATTCTCTGGAATTCGCCTGTCGGACCGCTACGTGTCGACTTTGCTCATGCTTTGACCAAGGAAGATTACGATGATGAGCAATTCTTCCGGTTCGGTGCTTCCACGAAATTCTGAAGAAGTTTAGGGCTTGGCCGGTCAGTTGATGATCGGCCGGCTCTTACTGCAACATTGATTCCAGAAATCGTTATTCAACAACTGGCGGCTTGACCGGCGCGCTATCGTGCCGTGGCAACTTTTCCGATCTTCTTTGCATGGTTGGGGGACCGGGTCCCTTAAAACTCGGGTTGGAACGGCTCTTCAGTCCCAAAGTGAATTTTGTCAGTTGATGCCCGGAACCAATTGGTTTTGGGTATCCTTGTGCATCGATAGTGAGATTGCACTGTATATTGACAGAGCTTGTGGGCAGGCACTTTTTGATCGGGTTGATGGTTGCGGTGGTTGGGTCGAGTGCTAAACAATTGGTTGCCACCAACAAGCGGCTGACGACAACAATCGCGGGTTATCGCTGCGTGCTGGTTCGGGACCGAGAATCTGCGTCGCGTGCGGATGTCTGCGGGGATTGCGCGAGAGGCGGACCAGTATGGACCATCTTGAGTTTTATGATTGCGTCGGACCGTTCAATCTGCAGGAGGTGGCAGAGGCGGTCGGGGCTGAGTTGTCGCCGGTCGATGCCGAGGCCGCAGCAAATGAAATCTCAAATGTGCGGACGCTGAGTGATGCGGGCGTCGGCGATCTAGCATTTTTCGACAACAAGAAATACATGGCGCAACTGGAGGCTACTCGGGCCGGGTCGTGTCTTGTGCATCGTGCATTTGTGGAGCGCGTGCCTGAAGGGACTGTGCCGTTGGTGACTGCGAAACCATATCGCGCCTTCGCATTGGCACTAGCGAAATTCTACCCTGAGGCGATGTGGCCTTCGGTGGCCGATCCAGAAGGACCGGCCGGTGTGCATCCGACGGCTAAATTCGAAGATGGGGTCGTCGTCGAGCCCGGAGCAATTGTCGGACCGGAGGTGCAGATCGGTGCTGGAAGCCGGATCGCGGCGGGGGCTGTCATCGGGCGACGGGTTACAATTGGCCGCAAGTGTTATGTCGGAGCACTTGCGACACTGCAGCACACGTTGGTTGGTGACAGAGTCATCATTCACACCGGTGCCCGTCTTGGCCAGGATGGATTTGGTTTCGCCATGGACCAGGAAGGGCACCTCAAAGTGCCGCAGATCGGCCGGGTCATTGTGCAAAACGATGTGGAAATCGGTGCAAATTCGACGATCGACCGTGGTGCTCTTAAGGATACGATCATCGGTGAAGGGACGAAAATTGATAATCTTGTGCAGATAGGGCACAACGTGGTTATAGGTCGGCATTGCATAATAGTTGCCCACACGGGCATCTCCGGCTCGACCCATCTTGGCGACTTTGTTGTGATGGGAGGGCAATCGGGGACGGTTGGCCATATCAGCATCGGAACCGGCGCGCAGGTCGCGGGGGCGTCTCACCCGAAAGAAGACGTGCCTGCTGGAGCGCGCGTTGGCGGCACACCGGCAAGGCCGTTGCGGCAATGGGGCCGCGAACTGGCCGTGATTGCCAAACTCGCAAAGGGTGGTGGCGACGGTGGTATGAAGGATTAGGTTGCATTGTAACTTCGGTGACTGTGTTACGTCGCCGTCTCATGGCAGTTCGACGATGAACGTATCAACCTATTGCAGGCCAATCGCGACACATCGAAGTTGGAGATTAAGAAAAAGATGGACGATGTGAGTACAAAATCCGAGCTGGGCACCGCCGATGTCGTGCGTGTCATGAAGCTTTTGCCACACCGATATCCGTTCTTGCTGGTCGATGGTATCTACGACATGGATGGCGACAACAGTGCCGTTGGACGCAAGAACGTCACGATCAACGAGCCGTTCTTCCAAGGGCATTTTCCGCAGTTTCCGGTGATGCCGGGCGTCCTCATTATTGAGGGGCTGGCACAGACGGCAGGCGCGCTTTGCGTGCACAGCATCGGCGAAGACTACAAGGCCGAACTGGTTTATTTTATGGGAATCGACAGGGCGAAATTCCGGCGGCCCGTCGTGCCCGGCGACGTGCTGCATTATCACGTCAAGAAAATCCGCAACCGTGGACGCGTTTGGAAGTTTTACGGCGAGGCGAAAGTCAACGGGCAAGTGGCAGCGGAAGCGGAAATCAGCGCGATGCTGGCTGACACGGCTGAAGCACGGGCATTTGCGAGCGGAAATGGCTGACCAAAAGATCCATGCCTCGGCAATTATTGAGGACGGGGCCGAAATTGGTGAAGGGGCCAAGATCGGGCCCTACTGCATCGTCGGCTCAGACGTTGTGCTCGGGGAGGGCGTAGAGCTCATTTCCCATGCCGTTGTGGCTGGCCGCACGACTGTGGGCGCGCGCACCAAAGTGTACCCGTTCGCCTCTCTTGGCCATCAACCGCAGGATCTCAAATACAAGGGTGAACCGTCGACACTGACAATCGGGTCGGATTGTCAGATCCGCGAAGGCGTAACGATGAACCCAGGTACGGAAGGTGGCGGTATGATCACCAGCGTTGGTGATGGTTGTGCTTTCCTTGCCAATTCCCATGTCGGGCACGATTGCCGGGTCGGCAACGGTGTAATTTTTTCCAACAACGTGATGTTGGCCGGTCACTGCGAGGTCGGTGACTATGCGATTATCGGGGGTGGTGCCGCTGTCATCCAATATGCGCGAGTCGGACCGCATGCCTTTGTCGGTGGAATGTCGGGGCTCGAAAACGATTTGATCCCCTACGGTATGGCAATTGGAAACCGCGCCTACCTGTCAGGACTAAACATTATCGGGCTGCAACGGCGCAACTTTTCACGCGACGAGATCCATGACCTGCGGCGGGCGTACAGATTACTGTTTGCTGCCGAAGGGACGCTTGCTGAGCGCATGGAGGATATCGCTGACGAATTTCAGAATCACACGACGGTACAGGAAATCCTTGAGTTTATCCGGATCGGCGGAAAGCGCTCGTTGTGTACGCCGCGCGGCCAAAACGGCGCCTGATCGGGTTCGGTAAAGCATACGTCGAAGTTCGACGGAGAGATCGGATTAGTCGACGATGCATAGGCCCCCTGCGAGACGGATCGGCATCTTGGCGGGTGGTCGCAGCCTGCCGATGGAGATCGCTGAGGGGCTTCAGGGCCGTGGAGTCGGTGTGCATATCGTTGCGATCGAGGGAGAAGCAGATGATGCTCTCAACGCGTTCAATCCCGAGATTTTGAATTGGGGCCAGATCGGCGGAATCGTTGCTTCATTCAAGAAGGCTGGATGCCAGCAGGTCGCGATAGCTGGAAATGTCAGTCGTCCCGATCTTGCGTCGATCAAACCTGACCTAGGATTTTTTCGTGCAATCCCCACGGTGTTGCGGCTGATTAGAGCGGGGGGTGACGATGCCATTTTGCGCGGCGTCATTGGATTCTTCGAAGAGCACGGACTCGAGATCGTCGGCGTCGATCAGGTTGCACCGCAGCTTCTGGTTGGGGACGGCGGTTTTGCTGGTCCGGAGCACACGAGTGCAGATGTTTCAGATATTCGCACCGGATTCCAGATCGTTCGCGCTCTTGCGCCCTTCGATGTCGGCCAGGCTGTCGTCGTAGCAGACGGCCGGGTCGAGTCGATCGAGGGAGCTGAAGGTACTGACCGCATGCTCGACCGGTTGACGGCCATGCGCCACGCAAGGATGCGTGCTCGTTCTCCGGTCGCACGGGGTATTCTGGTCAAGGCGCCCAAGCCAGGTCAGGAATTGCGGGTGGATATGCCTGCCATTGGACCGGAGACCGTGCGCAAGGCAGCGGGTGCCGACCTCAAGGGCATTGCAGTCGAAGCCGGGCGGGTGCTGGCGATCGAGAGAGCGGCATTACTGGACCTTGCGGCAACGCATCGGGTTTTTGTAGCCGGTGTGAGGAGCGACACCCTAGG
>JAJFHK010000443.1 GCA_021775655.1 Filomicrobium sp.
GGCGGACAGGATAACGCCTTTACGAGCCAGGATGCGACGGCCTACTTCCAGCGGATCGCTAAGGACCGGCTTGCCGATGTGATGGCAATGGAATCTGACCGGATGGTCAATTTGAGGTTGACGGAAAAGGAAGTGCTTACCGAGCGCGATGTTATTCTCGAAGAGCGGCGCTCACGGACTGACAACAATCCTGGTGCGATCCTGACCGAGCAGATGGATGCCGCGCTCTATTACTCACATCCTTACGGTACGCCCGTGATTGGCTGGTCGCACGAGATTGCGTCGCTCGACCAAACGGATGCGATTGACTTCTACAAACTGTTTTATGCTCCCAACAACGCGATCCTCGTCGTTGCAGGAGACGTGACCGTCGATGAAGTTAAGAGGCTAGCTACTGAAACCTACGGAAAAATTCCAGCCAATAACGGCATGAAGCTGAAGCGCGAGCGTCCGCAGGAGCCGCCACATCTCGTTCCACGGCGCTTGCAGCTTAACGACCCGCGTGCAGGCAAAGCCTCGATGCATCGTTTCTATCTGGCGCCGAGCTACGTCACGGCGGCAAAGGGAGAGGCGGAAGCGCTCGACGTCTTGATGAAGGTTTTGGCTTCAGGTTCGACCAGCCGTTTTTACAAGAAGTTGGTGGTCGAGAAGCAACTCGCATCAAATGCGGGCGGATGGTTCTACGGTGACGGCTATGACAGCGGTAAAATCTCGATGTATGCGGTGGCTGCAGACGGCGTGAAGCTTGAAACGATCGAAGCTGAAATTGATGCGTTAATTGCCGATATTGCTCGCGATGGCGTGACCGCTGCCGAACTCAAACGCGCGAAAAACAGCCTGTCGGCAGAGTACATCTACGGCATCGATAGCCAATCGACGATGGCGCGGCGTTACGGTTGGGCAGCCGTTGTCGGGCAGTCGACGAAAGAAGTCGAATCCTGGCCGGATGATATCAACGCCGTCACACCAGAGCAGGTGAAAGCCATAGCTGCAGAGGTGTTGCAGATCACCAGTTCAGTAACCGGTTATCTGATCCCTGAAGCTGCAGCTCCGACGGCTCAGCGGGTTCAGGACACCAAGCCTGCGGATAAGGGCTGAGGACCGCTGACATGAAAAACAATGCGAAAGCTGCTACGGCCTCCAAACCCAATGCGCTATTCGTCGGCGTGCTGGCTTTGATACTCGTCACCCTGTTCATTCTATTCGGCCTTATGCGGCCTGCGAGCGCTATGGATATCAAACAAGTTAAAAGCCCCGGTGGAATTGAAGCCTGGCTGGTGGAATCTCATCAAGTGCCTCTGGTGGCAGTGCGGTTTGCATTCCAGGGCGGCAGTGTGCAGGATCCAATCGGAAAATCCGGCGTTGCAAATTTTGTTTCCGCGATGCTGGACGAGGGGGCAGCTGATCTCGATTCAGCGACTTTTCAGGAACGCATGGAAGATATCGCCATGCGCATGAATTTCGATGATAGCCGCGACACGTTTTATGGAAGTTTTTCGACACTTACTGAGCATCGCGATAAGGCGATCGAACTTTTGAAGCTTGCGTTGACCAAGCCACGGTTCGACCAGGATGCTGTCGACCGTATCCGGCGTCAGATCCTTGCGAACCTTGCTTACGAAGCAAAATCTCCCGACCGATTGGCTTCGCGAACCTGGTATCAGAGTGCATTCAAGGGGCACGCATATGGGTTATCGCCCAACGGAGACGAAAAATCGGTTTTAGCGATCACGCGTGACGATCTTGAAACCTTCCGCAAGAATAACTTCGCCAAGAACAACCTGAAAGTCGTGGCCGTCGGCGACATCGATGAAGCCACGCTGGGACAAATGCTCGACGATGTGTTCGGTGATCTACCTGACGAGGCGCAAGTCAACGTCCTTGCAGATGTTGCACCCAAGAAGGGCAACGGCGTTGAAATTGTCGAGATGGATGTGCCGCAGTCGGTCGCTGTCTTTGGTATGGGCGGACTTAAGCGCAAAGACCCCGACTTCCTGGCCGGTTTCGTATTGAATCACATCATTGGCGGTGGCGGTTTTTCAGCAATTCTGATGGAAGAAGTACGCGAAATGCGTGGTCTTGCTTATTCGGTCTACAGTTACTTGAGTCCGTTGAAACATTCTTCGATTTATCTGGGCAGTGTAGCGACGAAGAATGAATCGATCGCAGAGTCTCTAGAAATCATTAGAAGCGAGCTTTCGCGCGTAGCGAATGATGGCGTTAGCGAAGAAGTCCTCAAGAATGCCAAGAGCTATCTGACAGGTTCTTATGCTTTGAGGTTTGATACCAATTCCAAGATCGCTAGTCAGTTGTTGGGAATTCTGGTCGAGGATATGGGCATTGACTATGTCAAGACGCGCAACGCGGAGATTGAAGCGCTTACCGTTGATGACTTGAAGAAGGCTGCGAGCCGCTTCCTGAGACCGGAAGACCTCATCGTCGTTGTCGTCGGCAAGCCGAACGGCCTCAAGGGGCTTTAAGGTCGTTCTGCCATTGCTCCTCTAAACGTATAGCCGCGTGGACTTGACGGCGTATGCGTCGGTCCGCCAAAAGCTGCCAGGAACTTTTTTCATCCAGCAAAGGCTGAAGCAGCGGTATGGCTAACTCGCGGACGCGTGACGAACTTTCTTCTTACCGGCTTGACGTTTCTGGTTGTCTTAGCGGGGCCATCGGAGAGCACGGACTCGATCCTAAAGAGCTTGAAGCGGCGTGTGCCAAGGTAGAAGCTGGTTTCCGGCAGATGCAGGAGGAAGTGCGCGAGGGGAGTTTGGCGATCTTGGAGATCGTCAAAGCGCGCAACGACATCGCGGTAGCCAACAGCGCCTTCGAAGATTTGTCGAAAGATGCCCGAGTGGTCATCTTCTTTGGGACTGGTGGTTCGGGGCTTGGCGGTCAGGCGATGGCCCAGCTGTCCGGCTGGAATATCGCTGGCGTAGCCATGCCAGGACAGATGAAGCGGCCGCGCACGCGGTTTTACGACAACCTCGACCCATCGACGCTTGCAGGGCTGTTGGCGAGTACGGATCTCGCAAAGGCTCGATTTGTCATAACATCGAAATCGGGTGGAACCGCTGAAACCCTGGCGCAGGCAATCACAACTTTGTCTGCGGTGAAGGCAGCCGGGCTGGAAAAGCAGATCCCGCAGATGTTCCTCGGCATTACGGAATCGGCGGCGCCGGGACGGAGCAACGGACTTAGGTCTCTACTGGCGGAACATGGTATTCCGATGCTGGCGCATCCCGACGATATCGGCGGACGCTTCTCGTGCATGACTGTTGTTGGTCTGTTACCAGCTATCGCGCGCGGTCTGGATGCAACGAAGATCCGGGCGGGCGCGCAGAGGGTTATCGATCAGCTCATTGCTGCCGAGGGGCCGGCGGACTTTACACCGGCGCTTTCGGCGGCGGTCTCGGTTGCTATGTCGAAGCAGCATGGAACGCGGACCCTGGTGTTGATGCCTTATGCAGACCGGCTCGGTTATCTTGCGCGGTGGTTCGTTCAGCTATGGGCGGA
>JAJFHK010000444.1 GCA_021775655.1 Filomicrobium sp.
CCTCCATCCCGTCGAACCCGACTTCCCATCCAGCGTTTTCGACGGCCTTGCGTTCAGGCGAATTATCGTCGAGCGCCGGGTTTGAATTGTTAATATGAACGAAGATCTTGCGATTGACTTCGAGACCACCGAAAGCCGCCACCGAGCCTTCAGGTCCGGACATCGAAATGTGTCCCATCCGCGCGCCCGACTTTTGTGAAAGGCCCTGCGCAATCATTTCGTCATCCGTGTAAAGCGTCCCGTCGAACATCACGAGGTCGGCGCCTCTGATGCGCTCCGCCAATGGTCCGTCGACTGCAGCGCACCCGGGAATGTAAAAGAAGCACTTGCCCGAAGTCGTTTCAATAACCTTGAGCCCGATCGTGTCGCCCTTTTCGGTCCCGAACGTTTGGCCCTTGGAAGCGTCCTCAAGGTAAAGGGCGACTTTGCCTGGGACGTCGAATGCTTCGATTGTCAGGCCGATATCTGCTCCGCCGCCCGATAGCGGCGTCTGCTTATCGATATCAAGAGTTATCCGGTCGACCTTTTCCGGATTCATCACGTTGAACACCGAGTTGGCATTGACTGTGCCCATCACGCGATCCGATGCATAAAGCGAGAACGGCTGGCCCTCGCGCAGATTGATCAGCCCGATGATGTGGTCGACATCTCCATTGGTCAGAACGACAGCCTTGATCGGGCTGTTGCGCAATGGGCCATCTGCAGCTGGCCAAAGTTCCGGCGTATCGTTGATTTGCTGGCGCAAGTCTGGGGACGCATTGAGCAACACCCAGTCCTTGCCGTTGCTTGAAACGGCTAGCGAAGATTGTGTCCTCGCTTTCAAGCTCGGATCGCCGCTGCGTACCCGGGCGCTCATCCGTCCATTACAATTCCACTGCGGGAAACCGCCGCCAGCGGCAGCGCCCAACACTTTGATCAGCATGAGAGTTTTCGAGCTATTTGGCGAGGCATCAGAAGGGACCTGGGCGCGTCAGACCACCAAGGTACAATAGAAAAGCGGTGGCCGAGTGCTCGACCACCGCCCCCACATGCCAAGGCATGTTGGTGTCGATCACATCAATTAGATGATGTCGATTTCAGCTGGCAGATAGCTGGTGACTTCGAGACCGACTTCCTGCTCGCGAACCTGTGGCTTGCTCCAAACTTTCATGGTGCTCTCCTTGACAGTTTAATTGTTGCTAGTTGAACAACGCCTGCCCGGTTGCACCGGGATCGCCACGATGGCTTCAGCGTCTCAACGTGACTAGCATTAAGCATCCCGAAGCAAGATTTTCAACTGGTTCAGAGAAGATCGGGAAGAAATCCCGAAGCATATCTTCTGATAATCGTCATTAGCTCTTCGAAGTGTAACGATATAACAGTTAAATACAGAACTCGATCAGCTGTTATACTGTTTCTGTTACATTATTACTTTTCACCTTCAGCCTGCAGGCGTCGGTTCAGCGTAGAGTTAAGGGGGTAGGCACAGGACAGTGGCAGGCCGGCGCTGCGCCACGACCAGAGCCCCCGGGCCTTAGCGCAAGGATCAACGACTGGCCCATCTCGCAGCGCTCAACTAGAGACTAGGGGCAAACCGTGAGGCGCAAAGGTGTACGAGAGTGCCTTCGGTGGGCACACCAAAAGAATCGATCTACCAGATGCCGATGTTGCCCATCGAGGCCCAAGGCTCACGGAGTTCCAGAGCATCGCCCTTCTGCAGGAGTTCGACCGAAATACCGTTAGGCGACCGCACAAATGCCATTCGGCCATCGCGCGGCGGCCGGTTGATCACCACGCCCCTGTCAGCGATGAGCTGGCACGTCGCATAGATATCGTCGACTTCGAATGCTAGATGGCCGAAATTGCGTCCACCGGCGTATTCTTCAGGGTCCCAGTTATGGGTCAGCTCCAACAGCGGAGCCTTCTCATCGGCCGCTCGGCGCCGGTCGTCTGGAGCGGCGAGGAAAATCAGCGTGAAGCGTCCAGCCTCACTGTCCACCCGCCGCATCTCGCGCATCCCAAGGACGCCACAGTAGAAATTCAAACTTTCATCCACATCTGTGATTCGGACCATTGTGTGCAGGTAGCGCATGTGCTTACTTCCTTGGCTACGAAATGTGTTCTGTTCGAGTGATTGAGCCCGCGAAATCGAGCCGACAATAGCGGGATGGTCGCAAATTGCCTGGATCTGGATTTCGGATATTAGCTGACCGCCGACTGCGTGGACAGCACGAGAGCATATGTGATTGCTGACCAAGTTCAACGCTCAGCGAAATTCTGTCTTGTTGGAGCACCGATTGTCACGATTGATGGTGCGAGCCGCACAAGGATAAAGAATTGCCCAGAGTGACAATTTTTTGATTCGTCATCAGTTCTGACTATTGCCAATAACTGTTTTATTTGATCAATTTTGATTTGGCGCGGCGGCAATCAGCACAAATGATTAGTTTGCCGGCTCGTTGCAAACGACGAATCAATAGATTTCAACCTTTGTCGCGTTCAATTAGCATGCAAATTCGACTACGCATTTGTGCGAAGGGCGAAAAAGTCTTTGCGCCATGATCAAGTCAGGAATGATTCGCATTGATTGTCTAAATGGCGAATCGCCGCGGTCCGGAATTACGCCGCATTTCTCAAAATGTGCCCTAACTCGTCGCCAGTTACGCACGCTTTGCACCACGAATGTTAGCGAATCATCTTCGAGATATACGAAATATAAATAAGTAAAATCAGCAACTTAACGATTGCCTGGCTCCGAGAAATACCCGCTGTGGACATTTCAGGTTTGCATTAAAAAAAATGCCCCCTTGTTCCCCACTCCCACTTCTGGTTATGGTTTACGAGCTTTCGCAGCGACGGTACGGGAGAGGGCTTCTAATCGGCCGTGGTTTTCGAAAGTCACAATTCTAAAGTTCTGTAAGCAACTGTAGCCAGTATCGCGGGGGTACGCATGGCTGATACAAATATCGCATCGGACTTCGACTTGACTGACTTGACCAGCGAAGAAACGCTGGAAAATCTTCAAAAGGCCGGACTTGAAGTTTTTGAAGTCGCTGGGCAAATAAAATGGTTTGATGCCTCAAAAGGTTATGGGTTTATTGTACCAGACAACGGCCTGGGTGATATTCTCCTGCATGTGACATGCCTCAGGGCTGGAGGTTACCAGACCGCCTATGAAGGGGCACGCATCCACTGTCAGGCCATGAAGCGCCCCAAGGGACTTCAGGCATTTCGAATTCTCTCGATGGACGAATCGACGGCCATCCATCCAAGCCAGCTTCCGCAACGCACGCACGTCGTTGTGACACCGGAAAGCGACTGGGAACGCGCTGTATGCAAGTGGTTCAACCGCGTCCGCGGCTTTGGCTTCTTGACGCGCGGCGAAGGTACACCTGATATCTTCTGCCATATGGAGACCTTGCGCCGCTTTGGGTTCACCGAACTCCGGCCCGGTCAACTCGTGCAGGTACGTTATGGGTATGGTGAAAAAGGATGCATGGCTGCGGAACTTCGCCCGGACGGCGCTCAGCCTGCTGTCGGTGGTTTCCCATCCCAGCACTGAACGTTCGAACGTTCTGAGAGCTTATCATACGCAACCTTCCCGCAGGGCCGTTTCGACGGCCCTGTTGGCGTTTATTCTCACGTTTGCGACGATGTCCCACTATTCAGTGTTTCTTCCAACAATCGGAATGACGATGGCCGCGGGTACGCAGGAGACGTTGCTGATAGAGACGGCGGCTGGCTCCGAGCCTCTCAGTTTCTCGGTCGAGGTCGCGCGATCACCACAGCAAAAGTCGCTCGGGCTGATGTTCCGCCGCGAGCTGCCAGCCCTAACCGGCATGCTGTTTCCCTACCCGACGGACCAGGAAGTCACGATGTGGATGAAGAACACATTCATCCCCCTCGACATGGTTTTCATCAGATCGGATGGCGTGGTTCACCGTATCGAGGCGAACACTGAACCGTTCTCGGAACGCATCATCAAGTCCGGCGGCCCTGTTTCGGGGGTCCTGGAAATTGCCGGCGGCGAAGCCCGTCGCCTAGGGATCGCGCGCGGCGACAAGGTGCTCCACCCTGAATTCGCGGCAAAACGCTAGCGAATTCGGGTCAATTTTGAGGCCCTGCGATCCTCCGGCGAGCCAACATGACCGGTTGCGTCGAAAAGTTCCGCCCATGATACCCAATTGCTTCGATTGTGCTCTTGACCTTCGCCCTCCAAACCGTCACCTGTATGCCGCTGTGCACTTCGGCGTGCACACGTGTCGGGGCGTAGCTCAGCCTGGTAGAGCACCTGCTTTGGGAGCAGGGGGTCCGGAGTTCGAATCCCCGCGCCCCGACCAATCTTTTTGAGTTCGAGGACGGCATCATGGTCGCGCGCATCTACAGGCCGGCGAAAACGGCGATGCAGTCCGGCTT
>JAJFHK010000445.1 GCA_021775655.1 Filomicrobium sp.
AAGATGCTTTACGACAATGCTCTATTGATTGATCTCATGACCGAGGTCTTCAGGGAGACGAGAAACCCTCTGTTCAAGCTGCGGATCGCCGAAACCGTTGAGTGGTTGGAACGCGAGATGATTGCCGAAGGCGGCGCATTCGCTGCATCGCTCGATGCGGATTCGGAAGGCGAGGAGGGTAAATTCTACGTCTGGTCGAGGGCAGAGCTTGCAGACGTACTTGGCGCCGACGATGCTGAATTTTTCTCCCAGGTCTATGACGTCACGGAAAGCGGAAACTGGGAAGGCCACAACATCCTCAACCGGCTCGGAAGTCTTGGGCTGATGGCTTCCGATGAGGAGGACAGGCTTTGGGCATTGCGCGAAAAGCTGCTGGCTCATCGTGCCGGGCGTGTCCGGCCAGGTTGGGACGACAAGGTTCTTGCGGATTGGAACGGTCTGATGATCGCTGCGCTGTCGCGGGCGGCAGTCGTATTTGAGCACCCGGAATGGTTGAAGCGTGCAGAATCCGCATTTGCGTTTGTCGATGAGACCATGACTGCCAATAGCCGGCTTCGGCATTCATGGCGTGACGGGAAGCTCGGTGCGGCTGCGACGGCAAGCGATTACGCCAATATGACCTGGGCTGCTTTGCGCTTGTACCAGTCGACTGGCAACGACGAATATCTTCGAAAAGCGGAGAACTGGACTGCGGTTTTGCATGCGCATTACTGGCTTTCTGGCGAAGGGCGTTATGCAACATCGGCGGATGATACCAATGACGTTTTGGTTCGGCTTGCTGCTGGGACCGACGATGCCCTTCCGAATGCGAATGCCATCCAGGTTTCGAACCTGGCGCAACTGGCCGTATTGACGGGCAACCAGATGTTTGCCGAGCAGGCGATGTCGATCTTGGAGAGTTATTCTCCCGATATTCAAACGAACCTTGTAGCGCATACTGGACTTCTTGCTGCGTCCATCGATGCCATGAGCCCGCAGCAGGTGGTGATCACCGATGGTTCGGGGCGCGATGACGTGGTGAAGGCACTGCACGGGCTGTCCTTGCCAGGAGCGTTGGAGCAGGTTCTCGGGGAGACGGATGCATCCGGAGTCGCACCTGCGCTGGAAGGCAAGTCGTCGAAAGATGGTGCGGCGACGGTCTATGCATGTCTGGGTCCGCAGTGTTCCGAACCGCTGACGGAGCAAAATGTGGTTACGTCTGTTCTGAAAGAGCAGCGTCAGGCCAAGGTGTGATGCCTGTAAGGACCTTTACGCTGGTCGAACGTCATAGAGTCGTGCGGAACCGTGATGTTTCACGTGAATCATGGAGTTACGTGAGGGCAGTTGCAGTCAAACGATCGTTTTTCTCCTCGGCCATAGGAGAGCTGTTAGTGGCTCCAGTGTTTCACGTGAATCAACTGTCAATAGGCCGGTTCGTTGTTAGGTGTGGATGAAGGGCGGCACTTGCCCATTGGATTGCGGGTGATATGACGAAGCGATGAAAGACCGGTTTGACGTCATCGTTGTTGGTGGTGGGCACGCAGGCTGCGAGGCTGCGGCTGCGGCTGCACGTATGGGTGCACAGACTGCACTTGTTACGCACTGCGCGGATACAATTGGCGAAATGTCGTGCAATCCGGCAATCGGCGGTCTTGGCAAGGGGCATCTGGTCCGCGAAATCGATGCGCTCGATGGGCTCATGGGCCGTGTTGCCGATCGGGCCGGGATTCAGTTCCGCCTACTGAATCGGTCCAAGGGACCGGCGGTGCAGGGTCCGCGAACACAGGCTGACAGGAAACTCTACCGCGAAGCCATGCAGGCCGAAATTGCGGCGATTGAGAACCTTCGCGTTGTTGAAGGGGGGGTTGAGGACCTCGTCGTCGATGGCGGCACCGTTGCCGGTGTTTTGACAGGTGATGGCCGTGAATTGCGGGCCGGAGCGGTGGTGCTGACCACCGGAACATTCCTCAACGGCCTTATCCACATGGGCGACGAGAGGATCCCCGCCGGACGTGCAGGCGAAGCGCCGGCGATCAAGCTTTCGGACCGGCTCTACGGGCTGGGGCTTGAAATGGGTCGCCTCAAGACTGGGACGCCGGCGAGGCTCGTTTCCAGTTCGATTGACTGGGCTTCGCTTGAGATGCAGGCGGCTGACGAAGTTCCGGTGCCGTTGTCTTTCCTGACCACCAAGATCACGACCCCGCAGATTTCGTGCGGAATCACGAGGACGACGGGAGCAACACACGCGATCATTCAGGAAAACCTGTTGCGGTCTCCGATGTATTCGGGGGCGATCAATAGCGTGGGTCCGCGCTATTGCCCGTCGATCGAGGACAAGGTTGTGCGATTTGCAGACCGGTCTTCCCACCAGGTCTTTTTGGAGCCGGAAGGACTAGACGACGAACTCGTCTATCCGAATGGCGTCTCAACATCGCTGCCTTCCGATGTGCAGGAGGCGTTCTTGCGCACCATGCCGGGTCTAGAGCGTGTGGAGATCAGGCGGCCAGGCTATGCGATCGAATACGACTATGTCGATCCGCGTGCGCTTTCGCCGACGCTTGAAGTAAAGATCTTGCCGGGGCTGTTCCTGGCCGGTCAAATCAATGGGACGACAGGCTATGAAGAAGCTGGCGCTCAGGGCCTGTTGGCGGGGCTTAACGCAGCATTGAAAGCGTCCGGCGGGTCACGCGACGTTATTGTTTCGCGTGCCGATGGATACGTTGGCGTGATGATCGACGACCTGGTTTGCCGCGGTGTTTCCGAGCCCTATAGAATGTTTACGTCACGAGCGGAATTCAGGCTCAAGCTGCGCGCGGACAATGCCGATCAGCGGTTGACGCCGCTTGGGCTATCGATTGGCTGTATTGGGCTAGACCGGTCGCGGGTGTTCGACGCAAAGACGAAGGCGCTTGACGTGGGCCGGAGACTTTTGGAGAGATTGTCACTGACGCCAAACGAAGCCGAGCGTCATGGCATACAGCTCAACAAGGATGGGCGGCGCCGGTCGGCATTCGATTTATTGTCCCTGGCGGAGATATCTTTCGATCGGCTTCAGCCGATCTGGCCGGAACTTGGCAATCTTGAAGGCGAAATTGCCGGACAGCTTGCCATCGACGCGCGTTATTCAGCCTACGTTCGCCGGCAGGACGAGGACGTTGCTGCATTGAAGCGGGACTCCAAGATGCGCATTCCTAATGATTTCGGTTTTTCGGGCATTGCCGGTCTGTCGAATGAACTTCGAACGAAGCTTGAGCAGCTTCGACCGGTGTCACTGGCGCAAGCCCAGAGAATTGATGGAATGACGCCGGCCGCATTGATGCTGCTTGCTGCCCATCTCAAGAAGTTGCCTTCGAAGGCCTCGGCGTAAGGCAGCGCATGCCCTCTAGAATCACAGGCCCCAAGGATTTTCAGAACCACTTCGGCGTCTCTGACGAGACTTTGAAGCGGTTGATTGTCTACGAAAGCCTCCTGATACAGTGGCAGAAGAAGATAAATCTCGTTGCGCCGAGTACTTTGGACGAGATTTGGCACCGGCATTTCGCCGATAGCGCCCAACTTTTCGATCTGGCGCCCAAAGATTCGCGAATATGGGTCGATTTAGGCGCGGGAGCAGGCTTTCCGGGGCTGGTTCTTGCCATTTTGCGGGCCGGTAGGGGGGCTGAAGTCGACCACGAACCGCATATTCTCATTGAGAGTGATCAGCGAAAGGCCGCTTTCCTCGGGGAAATCGCAAGAAAAACGTCTCTGGCTGTGGACATCGTGATCTCACGAATCGAGATAACGTCGACTCAGGGTAGATACAAATCAGTAGATGTGGTGACGGCGCGTGCCTTGGCGCCTCTTGATCGACTCATAGGTCTGGCAAAACCAATGTTCGGGCCGAAGACCGTTGGACTGTTTCCCAAGGGTCGCGATATTCGCCAAGAGATCAAAAACGCAAGTGCGAATTGGTCGTTCACGTGTGAACTTGCCGAAAGCCTGACCGACACAGAAGCGCGTATAGCAGTTGTGACCAGTCCTGAAGCAAAAAGCGAAGGATGACAGCCGTGACAGGCGCAATCATTACCGGCAGAAGACCGCGAGTTCTTGCTGTCGCCAATCAGAAAGGCGGAGTCGGAAAAACGACAACCGCCATCAATCTCTCAACGGCTCTCGTTGCCGTTGGTGAACGGGTTCTAGTTATCGATTTCGATTCGCAAGGCAATGCTTCGACAGGTCTTGGAATCGAGTCGGCTGATCGAATCAAAACCTCCTACGGCGTGATGACGGGTGAAACCAGTCTGGCGGATGCTGCAATGGCGACGGCTGTACCGGGGCTTGCGGTGGTGCCTGCCAACGCCGACCTCGTCGGACTTGAGTCGCTTCTGATGGATGAAGCAGATAGACCCTATCGCCTGCGCGATGCCGTTGTCGAGCTGATGCAGCGCTGCCAGGCAATGCCGGTAGATGAGGCATACACCTATATTCTCATCGATTGTCCCCCGTCGGTAAACATCCTCACGCTCAATGCGATGACGGCTGCGGATGCTGTTCTAGTGCCAGTGCAGTGCGAATTCTTTGCGCTTGAAGGAATCGCGCAATTCAAGGAAACGATTGACCAGATCCGGGCAAACCTCAACCCGGCACTGCAAATCCAGGGCGTGGTGCTGACCATGCATGACGCCCGTACTTCGCTTTCGAAAGAAGTTGCCGAGAATGTGCGGGAATTCTTCGGTCCGAAGGTCTACAATACCGTTATTCCGCGAAATACGCGGGTTGCCGAGGCACCCTCCCACGGCAAGCCGCTGCTGCTCTACGATTACGAATGTGCCGGTAGTCAGGCGTATATCAGGCTCGCAACAGAGATCATCGAACGCGAGCGGCAATACAAGGCTGCTTGATAGCGATAAGCGAGTGGATGACGACATGCAGCTGGCGGTTCCCTTGGGCCTGCCAGCACTCGATTATTTGGGGGTGGGATTGGCATGACGACGCCAGCGAAGAAAAACAGATTGGGACGGGGGCTTGCTTCATTGATCGGCGGAAATGGTACGAAGAACAATGTCGAACCCCTTCCGGTCGCTATGAAGACGACCACGACCGGAGGATCGGATGGTCAGCGACGCGAAGGAGCCGTATCGGCATCTGTATCGGCTGTGGCTGGTGGGACGGAGCGGCTCGAAGGCGAGCACAAGCTTGTTGCGATTGATCGGATCAAACCCAGTAGCCTCAACCCACGGCGGGATTTCAATCCGGATGATCTGGCC
>JAJFHK010000446.1 GCA_021775655.1 Filomicrobium sp.
ACAGGTTTTGGCGGCGGGAAAAAAATCTGCCAGAGAAAGAGCACACCCATCGACAGAACGACAGCCATGAGGAGGTTAGTATTGTCGTCGTTGTTCTGACTTTTCATCGCCGCCTCGACTAGCCTTCCTATCCGCCCCAGCACCGCAGCCACTACCCCACTGCGCCAGACATGGTTTTGCACCGTCTATACAGGCGACGGCATCGGGCATCCACCTTTCGCTGTCACTGCGAGGGCATTTAACAGGATGCAGTTCGACGTAATTTTGCCTTCCCTCGCCTCGATGGATTATCGAGAGCGGAATCGATGCGCTGGAAGGCCTTCTTAAGATCCCTGCAAAGTTCTGGAAATTGCTGCGACAAAGCTGCCGGTCGCGCTATGAGCACATAGTCGCAGCCAACGCGCGCACTAGACGGAGCAACGCCTTTTAGTGCCTCACGCAATCGTCGGCGGGCCCGGTTTCTTACGACGGCATTGCCAATTTTTTTTGTCACGGTAAGGCCGAACCGTGCCCCGCCGATAACCCCAACTTGCTCGCAGTCTACCTCGGCACCTATCGCGCTTTCCCGACCGCCATCTTGGTCTGCGGCCTCATCTACCGGTGCCAAGACACGTGGTCTTGGCCGCGCCTCCATCAAAAAGGCAGACGCACCAAAGCGGGCACCGCCCCGGATACGTAAGAACTCGGATCGTTTCTTGAGGGTAACGAGAGCTTCTGGCGCCTTGGTAGGCAAACGGCAACCGTCCTCAGGCCGACAGTTTCTTACGGCCCTTTGCCCGTCGGCGTGCGAGCACGCGGACACCACCAGTCGTAGACATCCGCTTGCGGAAGCCGTGGCGACGTTTGCGGACCAGCCGGCTCGGTTGATATGTACGTTTCACGTCTCGTCTCCGAAAACTTTGGAGGCGCCCCAAGCCGTGTGACAGGGCGCCAGCGAATTGACCTGAGGAGCGCGCCTCCAACAAAAATCAGGGCAGCGCGGTTGATGGAAATTTTGTCCGGAATCAGATCTCAGCGATCGAAGCCGCGCTTATAGGACTGCCATCGGGTAAAGTCAAACACCGGCGCCTGCCAAATTCGGCCAAAAGGCCCACAGCCCGGGTCGCCGGCGCAACAATAAGTTTTCCTGATCACAGAATTTCACGATGGCCCACCCAGCTTCACGACTGCTTGAGAGGCGGTTCTATTCTAGCCAAAACTCCTGCATCTTCCCTCCCAGTGCAGGGCCGCAAGCAAAATCGATGGATCGGTTCGCCGGCTTTGCTTTGCATAAGCAATTCAGGTACGGGAGCATTCGACAAATGATCAAAAGCAATATTTGGATGACCGCCCTATCCGCGCTGACAGCGGGCATTCTAACAGTTTCGGCCATAGCCATGGCCGATTCCAAAGACATCACACAATTTTTCTCAGACCATGGCGCAGAAGATGCCGCGGCCTTCGACCACAGCGTGTGGGACAATCTTCTAGCCAAGTACGTCGTTGCCAGCGATGACGGTGTAAATAGAGTTGATTATACCGGCTGGCAGGATGCCGACCACAAGCCACTCAAAGCCTACGTCAATGCCCTGCAAGCATTCGACCCGCGCACGCTCAGCCGCAGCGAGCAGTTCGCCTATTGGGCAAATCTCTATAATGCCAAAACGATCGACATCATCCTCGACAACTATCCAATCGACTCAATCCGCAAGATTTCGATCAATGAAGGGCTGTTCGGCTATTTTAAGGAAAGCGTCGGTGCCGCCGGGCCTTGGAAGGCAAAGATCATCAAGGTTGCCGGTCACACGCTCAGCCTCGATGACATCGAACACATCATTCTACGTCCGATCTTCAAGGACCCGCGCGTACATTATGCAGTCAATTGCGCCTCCTTCGGCTGCCCGAACCTAAGCCGCGAAGCCCTGACGGGAGCAAAACTCGACACCCAACTCGATGCCGGCGCCACGGCCTTCATTAATCATCCGCGCGGCTTCAGTATCGAGGATGGCAATATCAAAGCGTCTTCTATCTATCAGTGGTTCCAGGGCGACTTCGGCGGCTCCGAAAAAGGCGTACTCGACCACGCCCGCAAATACGCCGATGACACTCTCAAAGCCAAACTAGAAGGCAAAAATTCCATCAACGATTACGGATATGACTGGTCCCTCAACAACATTCAGCGCGGCTCCTAAGACCTGCGGCGCGAAAAACGATAAAGAGTAGGAACAATGAACAAAAACGAAGAACACTCTCCAGAACCAGCATCCAAATCGAGTTCGCTGCGCACATGGGCTCCACTTATCGTGATCGCAGCCCTGATGGGGCTGGTGTTCGCTATGGGCTGGCACAAGTATCTTTCGCTCGAATCGCTCGGCCGCAACTACGGTGCGTTGAGCGCCTTCATCTCGGAAAATTTGATCCTGTCACTATTAGCATACACTGCCCTGTATATCGTCGTGGTCGCACTCTCCTTACCCGGCGCACTTGCCCTAACGCTGGCAGGTGGCCTTCTGTTCGGCTGGCAAATTGGCGGTCCAGTCACGGTCGTCGCCGCGACCATCGGCGCGACGGTCATATTCCTCATTGCTAAGACATCGCTGGGCGAAACGCTGGCGGCCAAGGCCGGCCCTGCAATCAACAAGTTGCGCGAAGGCTTCCAGGAGAACGCCTTGAGCTACCTGCTCTTCCTGCGACTGGTTCCAGCGTTTCCCTTCTTCGTCGTCAACCTCGCACCCGCCTTACTCGGCGTGCCGCTGCGCACGTATGTCATCGGTACGGCACTTGGAATCATTCCTGGCACCATGGCTTTCTCGTTTGCTGCTTCTCAGCTGAAAACGATTATCGAGAAAACCAACGCCGAACACGCCGCCTGCATCCTGGCCAACGGCGAAGCCGCCTGCCCTTACGTCATTGACGCCGGCACGCTGGTCAGTAAGGAAATCATTTTCGCATTTGCCGCAATCGGCGTCGTCGCCCTGATCCCGGTCATCGTCAAGAAGTGGAGCAACCGCCATGCAGCCGCATAATGAGACTGCCGACATACTCTCAAAATCGGGCCCGTCAGGCGGGCGAACTTCCACGGGCAATAACAACGGGTCCACCTCTCGCAGCATGGATGCGCGCGGCACCGAAACGATTGAGTGCGATATCTGCGTTATCGGGGCTGGCTCTGGCGGCCTTTCGGTTGCCGCCGCCGCCGCCGCTTTCGGCGTCAAAGTCGTACTGCTTGAAAAACACAAGATGGGCGGCGACTGCTTGAATTATGGTTGCGTGCCTTCAAAGGCACTGATCGCCGCCGGAAAGCGCGCCCACCTGATGCGCTCCGCCAATGGCTTTGGTGTCGCCCCGCATGATCCCGCAATCGACTATTCAGCCGTCCACGATCACGTGCGCGCGGTCATTGCCGCGATTGAGCCAAACGACTCGGTTGAGCGCTTTACCGGTCTGGGCGTTCATGTCATCGAATCCGCTGGCCGCTTCATCAACAAGGACACCGTTGAAGCTGGCGAGCGTAAAATCAAAGCTCGTCGCTTTGTTGTTGCCACCGGCTCTTCGCCGCTCGTTCCACCGATCCCCGGGCTCGATGGCGTTCCTTATTTCACCAACGAAACCATCTTTGGAAACCAAACCAAGATCGAGCACCTCCTGATCGTCGGCGGCGGCCCGATCGGGATGGAACTCGCCCAGGCACATCGCCGTCTTGGCAGCCGCGTGACAGTACTCGAAGGCATCAAAGCCCTTGGCAAAGACGACCCCGAATTGACAAAGATCGTCCTCGATCACGTGCGTGACGAAGGCATCGACATTCGTGAGGGAACCCTGGCCACTCGCGTTGAAGGAGGGGCAGGAAATATACGGGCGCACGTCAAGGTCGGTGAAAAAGAAGATCTCATCGAAGGTACCCACATTCTGGTCGCAGCAGGGCGCAAGCCTAACGTCGACGACCTCGGTCTCGACGCAGCAGGCATCGCCTTTGACAAGCGCGGCATCAAGGTCGACAAGCGACTCGTAACGTCGAACAGCCGCGTATACGCCATCGGCGACGTAATCGGCGGACTGCAGTTTACCCACGTCGCCAACTACCACGCTGGAATCGTCATCCGAAAAGCGCTCTTCCGTCACCCCTTTGCCAAGGTTGACGAAAGCATCATTCCCTGGGTCACCTTTACCGATCCGGAGTTGGCTCACGTTGGTCTAACCGAAGATCAGGCAGTCGAAAAACACGGTAAGGTCTCTGTGTTGCGTTGGCCTTATCACGAGAACGACCGCGCTCAGACCGAGCGCACAACAAGCGGGCACATTAAGGTCGTCACCGACAAAAAGGGCCGCATACTAGGCGCAACAATTGTCGGCGAGCACGCAGGCGAGCTGATCCAGATGTGGTCGCTGGCCGTATCGCAAAAGCTGAAGATCAGCGCAATGACGGCCTGGATATCGCCTTATCCGACACTTTCGGAGGTCAACAAGCGCGTTGCATACAAATTCTACGCTGGCGCCACATCAAGTCCGTTAATCCGCAAGGTAATCGGACTATTGGCAAAGCTCGGCTAGAACCGCAATTCCGCGTTCGCATTGGGACAACTCTTCGGGATCGAAATATCGGAAAAGCTAGGCCCAACAGGCCAGTAGTTGCTGACGCTTTCTCTTCCATCGTGTACTGCGCGACCACACCTGCATTAATGATCATTCGATCCAATGTCCGATTCCTTGGATTGACCGACTCGCCACAGCGTCGCCAGCGCGTATGCTAGTTTTGATCGATCAAGCCCAAGAAACGCCATGGACCAGCGACTCGAGCCAGAAAACAAAACGAAAATCGCGCCCAAAACCGAGTGGCGATCCTTAATCCCGTCGCTACGGTTTTTCACGCGAAGAAAGAGCCAGACCGCAACGGTTACGGCATGGCAGCAATTGCGGCTGCCTTTCAAGCTCCTGGTATTGACGACCGCGTTCGTCATGCTCGCCGAAATTCTTATCTTCGTGCCTTCGGTTGCCAACTATCGCGTCAACTGGCTCAACGACCGATTGATGTCAGCTTACCTGGCTGCCCTCGCTGCACAAGGAGCACCCGATGGCGCGGTACCCGCCGCCCTTCGTGATGACCTCTTGAAGTCCGCTGCCGTCAAAGCCGTATCCTGGCGACGCGACGGTCGCCGCACAGTGGTCCTGCCGCCGGTCGACGAAACGATGACCATTGATGCAGTCTACGATCAGCGGCCAATGCAATCGATGGGTTTGATGTCGGCCACTGGTGAGCGATTCCAGCTCATCGGCGAAGCACTTGCAGTCCTCGGGCGCACCAAGAACCGCACGCTTCGAGTCACCGGCCCCCTCGACGGCAAGCCGGGCGATTTCATCGAGATAGTTATTCCGGAAGCTCCCATGCGCACCGCCTTATGGCAGTACGCGCGCAACATCCTTTTTCTGTCGATAATCATTTCCCTTTTTACCGCCGCGCTCGTCTATCTTGCCTTGTCGAACCTGCTCGTGCGCCCGATGATGCGCATCACTGATAATATGCTCCATTTCGCGGAGAACCCCGAGGACCCCAACCGCATCATTGAACCCTCTACGCGAGGTGACGAAGTAGGCGTTGCCGAACGGGAGTTGGCTGCCATGCAGCGTCAGCTCTCCCAACTTATCCTGCAAAAGAATCGACTGGCTCAGCTCGGACTCGCCGTCAGTAAGATCAACCACGATCTGCGCAACATGCTGGCGAGTGCCCAATTGATTTCCGACCGCCTGACCGGCATCGATGACCCGACCGTGCAGAGGTTTGCCCCGAAGCTGATCACCTCTTTGGACCGGGCGATTGACTTCTGTAATGCAACGCTGAAATTCGGCCGCGCTGAGGAGGCAACGCCGGACCGGGAGTTGATGCTGCTGCGCCCGCTGGTCGAAGAGGTCGGCGACGGACTCGGCCTGCCGCGTGAAGATCAGTCGGTCCTATGGAAACTTGAAATTGCTCCCGACCTGCGCATCGATGCCGACCGCGACCACCTCTACCGCGTGCTTTCCAATATCTGCCGGAATGCGCTGCAGGCGATTGAATCACAAACCCCTCCTCCGGCGGAAGCAGAGATCGCCGTTTCGGCAAGTCGCGATAACGCTCAAATCGTTATTGAAATCCACGACACCGGCCCAGGGCTGCCACCTCGTGCACGTGAACGGCTTTTTCAGGCCTTCCAATCCTCCCAACGCAAAGGCGGTTCCGGCCTTGGCCTCGCCATCGCCTACGAACTCATAGCCGCCCACGGCGGCACCATCGAAGTCCTTGAAAACGCCACCGGAGCCGCCTTCCGCTTAGTCGTTCCCGACCGGTTGCATAAGCCGTAACGACGGCTGGTAGGGGCTTGCAATCGGGCCATCGCCCACCACTTGCGTTGTTGATCGCGAACGAGTAGAAGAGCGCTCTCGCGGTCACAGCCACCCCATTGGGACGGCTCAAGACATTGATTTGCCGCGATCAGCACCGGTAGCTCAGCTGGATAGAGCACCAGACTACGAATCTGGGGGTCGGGAGTTCGAATCTTCCCCGGTGCGCCAAATACCAAAACGAAATCAAAGACATAGGGTGATCGCAAATTCGGCGCATGGCGAACATTTTGCCGTGGCGAACACGTGGCGAACATGAATTTGAGAAGAAGTGCGTAGCACAAACCGTCGCGGCCAACCGTCGGGGCGGTCCCCGTTTGAACTTTTAGAATGTTCTGAAATCAATGCCGCGATGAGGCTGGCGACGTGGCCCGCCAATAAGCAAAGATCAGCGGCACTGTTTCGGCCATCTTTTGAGCCTCATTGCCGTTCCAGACCTGCTTGGTGGCAGTGAGTGGCCCTAGCCATAAACGCAAAGATCTACACAAGTTTTGCACAAAGCCGATTGTTCACGACCGACACGCAAGCCTGTAACAACGCACACATCTGATATGATGACGCACCGATTCTTGAGCGGGCTGATCAAGTTGATTTCCCGTCCCGCTCATGAATGCAATCGGAATGCATAGATCGCCTCATTCATTTGAGCTTTTTGAGGAAGACGTCGGCAATGCGCATTCTACACCTAAGCGACTTACACCTGACCCAGACGAATTCAGAACAACGAACTCAGATGCAACGTCATTTGATTCAAGACCTTGAACACATCTCTAGTGACGAAACAGAAGCTGATCTGGTGCTATTTTCTGGGGACCTCGTCAACGACCCGGATGAACCCAATTCGTATGCGCACTTCCTAGGTTTCTTAGATTCCGTCGTATCAGCTCTATCAATCGACTTTGATCGCTGCGTGCTGCTTCCTGGAAATCATGACGTATCGCGAGCAGCTCTACGTAAAAATGAATTGTCAATTCGGGGGCTCGCCTCCACCTCGAGCACGGAACTTGAGGCCCGGTACCACAGCGATGAACTCCACAACTACGTTCGACAAATTAACAATGGTTTTTTTGATTTGGCCGGACTGCTCGATCAACCGTGGAGCAATCCGTTCTACCGAGTATTCGATTTTCCCGCTTCAAATATCAGCATAATCGCATTGAACTCGACTACACTGTGTTCACTTGAAGGCTCATCTAAGGATCATGGGAGCCTATGGCTACCTGCGGCAGCGCTGCATGACGCCTACAACAGTGTGCCCGATAATCGAGTAATCGTCAGCTCGATCCATCATCCTTTGGCACATTTCTCCGAAGACTCGTGCCGAACGTTGACACCTCTGATTTATAATCGGTCCCATCTTCACTTGTTCGGACATGTACATGACCCCCTGCCAAAAATCGTAGAGGCACCGAGCGGAAGCGCCGTCGAACTACAATCGGGCGCATTATATGCGAGGCAGGATGCATTTACCGGTTATAGTGTTATCGACCGCGCGAGGATTGACCGCCCAGCCACAGCAACCTACCGAACGTTTTACACGACCAGGCAATGTTACGACGTCGCGACTAACGTCGCACCTAACGGTATTGTTGATCTAAAGAATTTCATCGACGCCTCGAGCGACACCGAAAGTTCTGACCTAGGCTCCTGGCTGACAACAGAAGGTCTTCATATGATCCGAGAGGAACACAATGAAGACGCAGTATACTCAGAGATATCTGAGGCTGGGTTAGGCTTGTCGGAAGTATATGTGTTCCCTCCTATTGCCGAACGCAATCTAGAGTATTCCGGAGGTGAGGAAGCCACTATCGGCCATTCGCAGCGCTTATTTAAAGAAGAGGAAATTCTATCCTCAAAAAAGAACATCGAAATACAATTCCCTCCGGAATATGGTGCGACGTCTTTCCTAAAGTACATAGCGATACGCACTGCCGAGCGGGCCACTGAAAATAGAGATCCCAGAATCCCAATCTATTTCGACGCCAGATCCCAAAAACCCTATAAAGCCAAAATAGTCCGCCAACTAAAGGCCGGGCATCCGGCGATTGACCACAAGAACTTTGGATGGCAAAACATCGGGGCGGGAGATAAAGTTTTATTTCTTATCGATAACGTAAATCCTGGAAATGAATCAGATCACAAAATTATAGATGTGATCAGAGAGTCCTTTCCGAATGCACGCTATATCCTGGCGACAACAACGGACGAAATTGCTTTTGACCTAAAGGACACCACCTCAGATCTAAGAATTGAGAGGACTACATTACGGCTTAGAGCTTTCAGCCGAGCTCGAGTACGGGATCTAGTCAAGAAAATGAGGAAGGTAAGTGATCTATCTGAAAACATGCTTGTCGAGGAGATTATTCAGCGATTCCATTTTTTGGGAGTGCCATTAACCGGGCCGCTGATATGTATGTATTTAATTGTGCGAACCAACCTCTCCAGCAAGGCGCCCCTGAATGTATCTTCTATCGTAGAAATATTCGTTACGCGCCTCCTAACTAGCGGAATCGAAAAAACCAAAGACTTGGTACGAGAATTTACTCGAGAGGCGTTCGACATATCGGAGCAGAAAGCCGTACTCGCATATATTGCGGAGAAAATTGTCAAGTCTCGAAAACAGGCGACAGATTACGACGAATTGCTAGCCATCATTGATGAATACTACTCGAAAGTCGGGATATCCAGAAGCGGTCCTGTTGTTGCCCAGCAATTCGTACTTCACGGCATTCTGGAGCGAAGCCAAGACGAAGTTTTCTTTAAGTACGGGATAGTTCAATCCTACTTCGTGGCGTTACGAATGCAGCGTGACACAACATTCCGCGAGTACGTATTTTCATCGGAGCATTTCAGCTCATTCGTTCAAGAGCTTGACATATATTTTGGATTAACAAGGTCGGATCGCCAATCTCTGGAGAAGTTGGAGGAACTGTTTTCGGAGCTAACCTTCAAGATGATCGAGTCATTGGAGGGCGAAATACCCTTGCAGGACATGCACAAAGTAGACCTTCCGCGAGAAGATGACCTTGAATCGTTTCAGGAGAGTTTTTCAAGAGCGATGGTTGCGGACGCTTCTCGATCAGAAGCTGACGAGGCCCTCGACATGACAAGATTGGATGATCATTCGCTGCGACGTAGAATTAACAAGCAAGCGCTAAAACCAGTCGTAATCACATGGATTGATGGATTGCGATGCCTGTCCGTAGCGCTAAAGAACCTTGAAGAGATAGACCACGATCTAAAACTTTCCTGCCTAGGAAAGGTATTGGATGAATGGGGCAGCCTGACCGAAGGCGCACTCTATGTGTTAGGCGTCGGTATGAGCGACGGGTATGTAGAAGTCGGAGACATTAGAATTAGGGTTGATATTGGTAGAGAAATCGACGGTCGAGTTCTGCGCCTACTATTGACCGCCTTGCCCAGTTGGATTGGCACACATACCATATCAACTCTTGCTACACCTAAATTGTCCAACCAGTTGACTGCCGTCGCACAACGCAAGAACACCAGTGCCGAACTGATCCGAATAATCTTGAAAGTTTCATTGCGCACGGAGGGCTTCGATGAAGACGTCAGAACTTTTGCAAATGCCCACAAAAACTCTCCTTTCGTGCTGGACAGTCTCATGCTTGCACTTCGAGACCTACATCTGAGAGCGGGCGTCAATGATGGTGAACGGGACTTGCGCCAACTAATCGCGGAAATCGATGCGCAAAGACGAGGCTTAAAAGGAAGGGAGCGTTCAGACCATATTGCAAAATCACTTCAGGCTTCAAAAAAGGACCGACTTGTCCGACGAAGCGCCTAGCTGCCGCCGGACTTTGCAAGTCATAATTGCTTTATCATTCCCCCGTATCTGCCTTACACCCCTTCCCTACAACTGTGTTGTCGGGTGGGGTCGAAGGGCGCATCCGCGATGCTGAACGACCGGGAAGACTCCTGACACTTCAGACCGGCAGCATCCCTGACACTAATCTTCCACCTTCTTAACCGGTTCCGCTGCGGAGCGCAGCCGCCAACGCGGCGGAGCGAAGCGGTGGAACCGGCCGCTCGCATCGATCAATCCCAGGTCGCGGCCGCAGAAGCGGACGACATGCCCGCCGCGATCATGTTCAGCCAGGCCCACGGGCTCACGCCTCAAAGCTTCCCCGATAAATACATGCTCGCCGCGCCACTTGATCGTGCCGTCGGGCCGCACTCGGCGCACTTCGTGGTCGGCATCATACCAGGGCTCGTCGAGCTTTGCAGGCAACCCCCGCCGTGGCGGTCGCCAATGGCTCGCCGGCGTCGTCTGCCCAAGTGCTTCGTGCGGACGCTCCTCGTTGTATTCGCGCCGGAAGATGTTGAAGCGCACCTGCTGCTGCATCCAGGTGTCGGCCGGCGGGCGCGCGGTCTCCGCTTTCATCGTGCGGTGCATGCGCTCGTGGCGGCCGTTATCCTGCGGGCTCGACGGCGGAATATAGCGCGGCTCGATGCCGAGCTTCAGGAACCAGACCGACAACCTGCTGAGCCCGCCGCCGCCGATCGATCCGAACGGCGCGCCGTTGTCGGAACGGATCGCGTCAGGCAGGCCGACTTCATTGAAAACCCGCTCCATCGCGGCCCTGACACCGTCGTGGGTCGGCGGTGTGATACGCGCGGCGATGAGGTAACGGCTCGCGGTATCCGACACCGTCAGCGGATCGATGCGTTCTCCATCGCGGGTGCGGAACCAGCCCTTGAAGTCGATCGCCCATTCGCCGTTGGGCTCATCGGCACCAGCAACGATCTGGCCCTGGTGAAAAGCACGGCGGCGGCGCGAACGCGGCGCGATCAGGCCTTCGCGCTTGAGGATATCGCCGATGGTCGAGGCTGCCGGCCAGACGAGGTCGGGCCGATCGAGAGCCAGCCGCGCCCGGATTTTCTTCGGCCCGAAGTGCGGGAAACGATGACGCACGGCAACGATGGCCGCCGACCTTGTCGGGAGCGAGGCTCCCCGTCGCTCGATAGCGACGCATCAGTTTGATCGCCGCCGATTCACTCACGCCGAAGCGCTTAGCAGCGGCACGGCAGGACGCAC
>JAJFHK010000447.1 GCA_021775655.1 Filomicrobium sp.
GTCTTCGATTCCGAAACGACAGGGCTTGATCCCAGCTACGGCGACGAGATGGTGTCGTTCGCGGGTGTGCGGATCGTCAATTGCCGCGTTCTGAGGGGGGAGAGTTTCGACCTGTTAATCAACCCGGGCCGCATGATCCCGACGCGCTCCACAAATGTGCATGGAATCTCCGATGAAATGGTCGCAGACGCGCCCAAAGTTACCGAAGTACTGCCACGTTTTCGCGACTACGTCAGCGACAGCGTGCTCGTTGCGCACAATGCTGCCTTCGATCTTAGGTTCCTAGAATTAAAGGAGACAGAGACGGGCGTGCGGCTCACCAATCCAGTGCTCGATACCGTCTTGCTGTCGGCAATCGTGCATGACCATACCGATCAGCACACGCTCGATGCAGTTGCAGAACGGTTTGCAATCGAAATCCCTGAAGAGGTTCGCCATACCGCGCTCGGTGATTCACTTGCAACCGCGCACGTGTTTCTTAGGCTTGTCGAACTTCTCGAGGCTAACGGCATAACGACGCTCGGCGAAGCCCAGGAGGCCAGCGAGCGTCTCGTTCAGATCCGACGTCGCCAGGCGCAGTATTGAGACCATTTCGAATTGCAAAATGCCGCGGGGTGCAAATACCCCGCGGCTCAATTCTTGCCGTTTATTGATGCTGCTGCTCAGTAAGCGTGATCAGCGCGCTTCTTCCAATCTTCTCCAGCGACTCGCGCATCATTGACCAGACGGTCCGCCCGCTTCGGCCGGAAGGCTTTTACGCGGCGCTCCGCTGCTTCGCGGTCGTCTTTGGAAAGCATCTTGGAAACTTCTGCGTGGCGGGCCTTTGCCTGCGCATCGCCCTTTGTGGATGCAAGTGCGTAATTGACATATGCGCGCTGCAGATCCTTTTCGATGCCAAGACCGTTCTCATAGAGCACAGCCATGTTGAATTGGCTGTCGCTTAAACCATACTGGGCCGCGGCATCGAACCATTTGGCTGCGCTTTCGTAGTCGGGGCCGCCAACGTCACGACCGGCGCTGACTACAGCGAGATTGTGCATCGCCTTGACGTTGCCCTTCTCTGCGGCACGTTCGTACCAAACACCAGCGCGGGCCAGATCCTTGTCGACGCCAAGGCCGCGCTCATAGAGCGTTCCGAGCCGGTACTGGGCCTGAGCGAAACCCTGGGCTGCCGCCATCTGATACCATTTCACCGCGCCCTTGAGATCTTGCTGAGTGCCGGTTCCGCCAGCCAATCTTGCTGCAACCTCGAACTGGGCTGACGGATCGCCCTTTGCTGCAGCCAGACGCAGTGACAATGGGCCGACGGTGGCGGGCGGCAGGTCGAGGTGGTTACCATCGCTCGCATGGGAAACGGAGCCTGCTCCATGCGCGGCCGGATTTGCTGCGACGTTGTCGGGCATCAGGGCTGCAGGGGTCGCGTAAGCGGCGGCGGCACCGAGATCGGAAGACATCTTGGCCAATCGCTGCTGGCGCCGGGCCTTGGCGACGGCAGCTGGATTGGGCGCCTTGTCGAGGTCGGCAACCGCAACGCCAGCAAGCCCTTTCGCAAATGGCCGGCCTTCGGTCCCGGCTGGCCCGTCATAGTGGAATTCACCGTCATACACGCGACCACCCTCAAGACTTCCTTGGCGATCGACTTCTTTCTCGGCCTTCATCGCAGGCGCCGTTTCTTCGGGACCGGAGAGCTCCGGACCAGACGTGCCATTTTCGAAAGTCTGGTGCATCGCCGGAGGCGCGGCGGCATCGGCAATCGGCTGCGTGGGGCTACGCATCATCAAGAGTGCGCCGGCAGTTGCAAACAGGACGATCACTGCACCGACCAGAATCTTGCTGCGCGACATGGCGTAGCGCGATCGGCTGGGAGCGGAATCATCACCAGCAACAACCTGAGCGCGTCCGGTCTTAGCCGACTCATTCTCGGACGAAGCGCTTTTGGCCGCACCGCGAACCTTGGCGCCCAGGCTCGCCAGGCCTGGCACAGAGATCTTCTTGCGAGCAGGCTGTTCATTGCCTGCAGCTTCCGCCAGAAGAGCTTGTTGAGCGGCATGTTCACGGGCACGGCGCGCATCTGCTATGAATTCCTGGCGGAGGCGGTCGATTGGGCTGACAGGATGCTGGCTTGGCGCTTCCGCGTCCCAAGCCGGCTCGGTGTGGGCTGCGGCATCAGATTCGGAACCGAGTACCGGTTGAGCATCAAGAGCGCTCGCATCATTCTCGGAATGCGCTATTGGCTGCTCATACACTTCCTCTTCAGCCGGTGACTGAAGGGGATCGCTGAATGCGTCGTCTTCGAATGCCTCGACTGCGTGCTCTTGGACACCCATGTCTAACAGCGCTTCTGGTTGGGGTTCAGCGTGAGGCGGTTCGGTTGCGGAGCGATTGTCGCGGACCGCGGCGGGATATTCGAGACGGGCCTGCGAGTAATCTGGTTCGGGGCGTGGGCGCTGAACCGGCGGCGAATCATGTTCGGGGGCTGCATCAGGTTCATTGTCATCGACGAATTCAATGTCGAGTGGCGACGTCATCGGCGGGTTTTCATAGCCGGATTCAAGCACTTCAACCCGGTCAAGAACACGGATCAGCGCTTGCTGGATGGTGTCCAACATGCCAGCTGCTTCATCGTCGCGTTCGCGCCGCTCGGAAATAAAGACTTCCAGAGCTTGTCGCATATCGACGATGGCGGCGGTCTCAACTTCGGCACCGGGCATGTTGTTTGAAAGATCGGCCAGGAAGCGCTGGGCAACGCTTTCGGCGGCCGCTTCAGCAATGCCCGAGAGATCACTGTCTGTGGACCCACGCTGACCGGCGAAGTGCAGCATGAGATTGTCATCAGTGAACCGCTCAAGAAGTGCTTCCACTTGGCTTTCGAGTGAATCGATACGGCCGAGTTGCGCTGCGACCCGCTCGAAATAGCCAACCATCGAGTCGATTTGCGATTCAGCTGACTTCAGAGCGTCAACGTCGTGTCGTGTAGCGACGTCTTCAAGCGCTAATCCGACACGTTCTTCAAATTCACCAAAACGGTCACTGAGTGAAAGCAGCGTCTGGTCGTCGCGCAGTTCGAAGATTGATTCTTCGATTTTAGCGGCGATTTCTGCGAAACGATCTTCCAGCCACGCCTGCTCGATGACAGGGGCGACATTGACAAGGCTTTCTTGGTGGAAGCTTTTTGCTTCTGGTTCTTGCGGCAACATTACATTGTCTTCCTCGCCCGTGGCGGCGATAAAACGAGCTTCGTCAACATTCTCGATTTTTTCAGTCTGGGAACCTGCAAGCATCGCCATGTGCGAGACCCCATGATGCGAGACATCTGCTGCGCGGGCGGCGTCCTCGGCGTCATGTGCTTCGTAGACGCGGGTAAGCGCCTCGGCCTGATCGCGATTCCAAGGTGCCAGTTCGTCCCAGTTTTCGTCGACATCCGCATGCACCTCATGGCCGTGTTCCAGCGTAACGAAAACTGGAGGCTCGATGCGGCTTTGAGGTTTGGGGTCAATTGCATCTATAGATTCGGAGGCGTCAGATGCACCTGAGGCCGGCTCGTTGGATTCATGATTCCCGACGAATTCGAAACGGTCTGCAGCATTGTCGGTAATCATTAGGTCTTCGGCCGGTGCCTCATCGGAGCCGCTGGTGTCAGCTTCACCTTCTTCATGTGCGGTGAACACCGGGTGATCGCTGCTTGAGGGGAACATGCTGGAAACTGGCGCGGCTCCGGCGGCTGATTCGCTGAATGCCGCCTCGATGCTCTCATCTCGATCACTCGCTTCGGTCGGTTGGTCTGCTCGGGAAGTCGCGGGCTCATCGACTTCAACGGCATGCAAATGACCTTCTGCAGAGGCGACGAGATCAGCAAGTTGCTCGATGCCCTGCTGGATGCGTTCAAAAGCTGGCGCGAAGGCTGCTGGTACGTTGGCGCGCGTCTGGCGGGCGTCATTGCTCATTTCCGCAAGGCGGCGGTGCATGTCACCGAGTACTACCGATTGGCGGCGATCGGAGTCCTCAAGCTGGGTTGCAATGAGTTGGAGGATGGCCCGCATGTCGTTGGCCGCTACGTTGGCCTCAGCAGCGTCGAGTTCGGCTCCCTGGTCCATCATGTGGGCAGTCTGATCGTCTTGGATCGGCATTTCTTCAAAGCCCCTATCGCACGGTCTGCGCTCTTGAGGGCCGGCTACTCCGATCAAGGAGGGATGGGCATGTACCCAATTGCAGCGGCCGGTCTTCGAGCAGAAATTGGATCCAGACGCGCCACGATTTTGGAACCTGACACAAGAAAACTGTCAGCTGGCAGTAAATGTTCGGTTAAACAGCGCTTTATTCTTGGATACATGAGCAAAAATGTCTGACCTTAATCTTCGACGACTTGCATAGACTCCGGAATGACTCTGCCGCCCGTCGGTTCAGCAGCGCAGATGCCCGGGAGCCGGCCCGACAACAGGTTTTCAATGCGATCGAGAGATTGAGTAATTTCAATTACATCGGGTGGTTTTGACACAGTTCGCGACTATATCTCGTCAATGGAGTAGGCTTTCAGGAGCCAAGTAACGCCTGCAACGTTGGAGATTCCTGTTGAGTATTTTGCGATTCCACCCCGTCCTTGCCGCCGTCCTTTTGGGCTTGTCCGCAGGCGCCGTTAACGCGGAAACTCCTGGCCGATTCACGATGGAGCCAGTCGAAGGCGGGTTTGTGCGGCTGGACAAAGATACCGGAGCCATGTCGCTGTGCGCCAAAAAAGACGGGGCCGAGCAGGTTGATGGCTGGGCGTGTGTGCCCATGGATGACAGTCAACGCGACCTGCGCGCCGAACTTGATCGGCTCAAGGCCGAGAACAAAGGGCTGAAAGAGGAAGTCCGCCGCTTGGAGGATACTTTCATTGACGGAAAGCGGGATGGCACTGGTCGTGATTCGCAGCAAGGAGGCCCTCCAGGTGGGCTGCCGCCGGCGATGAAGCTTCCCAGCGAGGAAGAGGTCGATAAGGCGATCGACTATCTGGAAGGAATGATTCGCAAATTTCGTGATCGATTCGAAGAGTTCGGCGACAAGACAGATCCTGATCGCCGTCGGAAACGGGATCCTGACTGGCGGGACCAGGACAAGCGTCGCGATAATCGAGATTCGCGCGGCTCCACACCACTTTAAGATGGCAGATGCATTACGCCAGTCGGTCGGCGCTCTCGTCATAGAGACGGACGGCCCGGGTTTTACAGACATCTCCAGACGAGTTGCGCAATGGCTCACGGAAGTCGGCGCCAGCGACGGGCTGCTGACGGTGTTCATCCGTCATACGTCTGCTTCCCTCGTCATCCAGGAAAATGCTGACCCTGACGTGCAACATGACCTCATGCGGCGGCTCAACGTCCTGGCACCGGAAGACGCCGGCTATGCTCACTGCAACGAGGGTCTCGACGATATGCCTGCCCACATAAAGGCAATGTTGACCTCAACGTCGCTTGCCATTCCGGTTCAGGGTGGTCGGATGGTGCTTGGGACTTGGCAGGGCCTTTATGTCATCGAACATCGTGCTCGACCCCACCGCCGTGAATTGGCACTGCACTTTATGGGTGCGATTGCATAGAGCCTGTTCAACTCAAATGGTCAGGATTGCTCCGTGGCAAATCTTTGCGTTGCAGCCACGAGTTCATGCAGCGTACCAGGCTCGGTCATCGCATGACCGGCATCTGGAACAATCCGCAATTCCGCGCTTTGCCAGACCTGGCACAGTTCCCAGGCCGACTTAACAGGAGTGATAACGTCGTAGCGGCCGGCGATGACCACACCGGGAATTGGATTCAAGCGATGCGCATCTTCGAGCAGTTGAGCATCACGATTTAGGAACCCCCCGTGGACGAAATAGTGGCATTCGATTCGGGCGAATGCGAGTACGTACTGATCGGAGGTTAGAGAACGCATGCGCATGCGCTCTGGGTACATGCTCAAGGTCGAGCCTTCCCAAGCGCTCCAAACGCGAGCTGCCTCCAGTTGCACGGACTGGTCGGGGCTCGTAAGGCGGCGGTAGTAAGCCGCAATGATGTCACCGCGTTCGTCCGCTGGGATCTGAGTTAGAAACGGCTCATATTCGTCGGGGAAGAGCCAACTGCAGCCACCGTTATAAAACCAATCGACCTCAGAATTTCGCACGAGAAAGACGCCGCGTAGAATCAGTCCCGTTACAAACTCCGGGTAGGATTGGGCGTAGGCAAGTGCCAGCGTCGAGCCCCAAGATCCGCCAAACACCTGCCAACGGGAAATATCAAGGTGGATACGCAGGCGCTCGATGTCGGCAACGAGGTGCCATGTCGTGTTGGCCTTGAGCGACGCGTTCGGACGCGAGTGTCCGCATCCGCGCTGGTCGAACAGGATTATGCGGTAACGACGTGGATCGTGAAAGCGGCGCATCGTGCGGCTGGAGCCAGCGCCGGGTCCACCGTGCAGCAGGACGACAGGAATACCGCGCGGGTTGCCGCATTCCTCGAAATAGATTTCGTGACCGTCTCCGACATCGAGGTGTCCGTGACGGTAGGGCTCTATCGGCGGGTAGAGATCTATTCGTTCGCTGAAATCCACTGAAAGCCCATTCTGCTTAGTGACCCTTATGTGCGGCGGCGTGCCTTCTGACGCAGGATGCGCATCTCGCGGTCGTATAGGATTTCTCCCCCTGGCACTCGAACGTCGCGCACAAGTTCGAGTGAATGGCGCGACGGCGGTAACGTCAAGAGGCTCACGGAAACCATAGCTGCAAAGCTGGCAGGCACGGCGACGACCGCGGCCAGAGCGCCGGACAAGCTGATCAACTCACTTTCGGATGCCAGAATCATCAACACAGCGACTGCAAATCCAGTGACGATACCAGCAAATGCTCCGTACTGGTTGATCCGTTTCCACCATATCGATGCGACAAGTACCGGGAATGCTGCCGAAGCGGTCAAGGCTAGCGCCCACAACAAAAGCTTCAAGGCATCTCCGTGCGCCATGACTGCGATGAGCCCTCCAAAAGACACAACGACCGCGATCATCACCCGCACGATGATGAGCCGCAATGGTGTGGCTGGAGGCTGCCAATTGAGGCCGTTGACGATATCTTCCGATAGCATACTGGCAAGTGTCAGAGCAGCAGCGCTTGCGGCAGCAAATGCGATAGCGAAAATGCCTGCTGCGGCCAGCAAGGCGAAAACTTCCGGCAAGCCAGCAGCATGCGGAAGCGCCAGGAGTATGCTGTCGCGGTCGAAAGAAATATCCCCTGCGGCAATCTTGTTGCCGCGGGTGGAAATCTCGGCGAGGCGCATTGTCACCAAATTGCGCAACCAGTCGGGCGGAGCGGCAATCGAGGCACCGGCGGCCTGCATCAGATAATTGCGCATGAAGACGGCGATGGTGATCATGGTCAGCATCATCGACCCAAAAAAGAAACACGCCCAGCCGAGCGCCTTGCGGGCTTCATAAACACCAGGCGTGGTTGCAACGCGCGGCAGTATCCAGGGTGCAGCGGCGACGCCCATCATCACGGATAGAGTTGCTAGCGAATAGGCGAGCGGGCCGACGGCACCAAAGGGCTCGGCAACGCGTTTTAAGACTGGCTGGAAGCCGTCGAATGGCAATTGCAGGCCCATTTGCGATTGCAGCACGATCGGCATGCCTGCGATCGCCTCGGCCCGGCCAATGCCGCGGATTATTGGGCCGTGACTCAGTTGCGGAAAAGGCAAATAGCCAAGCAAAACTGCAACGACGGCGACCGGGACGACAAGCGCGAGAATTGTGGCAACGCCTGCTGCGACGCTCGACCACGTCAGTGCGCGCATGCCGCCGAAGACTATTCCGCCGATAACGGCAAGCACCATGATCGCCGTCGCTAACGACGGACCCTGGCCGAGCAGCCAATCGACCGCTTTGGCGCCGATACCGATTTCGGCAGCAAGGACCAGCAGCGTCGGTACCGATAGAAGCGCCGCGGAAACGATCCGCACGTTGCGGCTGTCGAACCGGCGACCGAGATAGGTCGGTAGCGTAAAGGCACCAAATTTGCGCAGAAATGGCGCTAATAGAACCGCCATCACGACATAGCCGGCAATGCCGCCAGTCATGATCCAGATGGCGTCAAATCCGATGAAAAAGAAAGCTCCGGCCACGCAGGCAACACCGGTGGCGCCCATGGTCGAGAGGGCAAGGCCCATCCCGCAATAGACCGCAGGTACTCGGCGGCCAGCGGCGAAAAAGTCAATCGGTTCACGGGTGATACCGGCAATCGCGATCACAAGGTAACTGCAAAGTGCTCCGCCCAGCATCAGCCCGCTCAATAGCCAACGGGAAACGCCCATCTGTTCGAACATCAATAGAACCAGGACTAGCGAAATAAAGCCGCTGGTGAAAATCCCGAAATAGATGCCAAGGCGCGGATTGATCAACCGGCCCCGCGGCGTGAAGGTCATTTCGTTCCCGGCTCCCGTTCAATTGCTGCGCAATGCGACAAGGTTTTTTCCTTCGCCGGCCCGTTGGCGGCCACTTGCGGCAGGCTTAATAGTAACTGGCCACCCGCTAACACAGTCAATTGTCTTCGTGGGCGCCGTGCCAGTGATCGATGGCGTCCTGACGGTTGACGAAACCGCTGACGGTTATGAGTGCGATAAGGAACAATCCGTGAGCGGCCAACAGGTATCCTAAAGGGAATCCGAGAAACTTGTTGTGGTTAAGACCGTCAGCGTAGAGCGGAAGCACGATCAGAACTATGAGGAACGGTATAAGG
>JAJFHK010000448.1 GCA_021775655.1 Filomicrobium sp.
GTCACGATGCGTTTGCGAAGGTCCGGATCGAGTGGCTTGGTCATGGATGCTGGCCCCCTCGCCCAGCATCCATGTTGAATCACTGTTCGCGACCGATGGGAATCCCCCAACCGAGTCCGTCAAACATGAACACGCTCTAAGCCCGGGACATAGCGACCCCGTAATCAGCCAACCCGCTAAGATCGACTGAAGAGATAACCGGCCCCCCCGAGCGCGCTTTGCGTCGGCTTTCTGCCGGTCATTTCAGGAATGTTGTGGCACCACTCCAAAATACGGCGTTCCCACCCCGCTTAGGTGGCTTTGAAGTCTCGAGCATAGGCCCGATCTGTTCCGCATTCTGAATTCGCAGAGCCTTAGTGGCGTTGGGTCTCTGCGCATCTACCAATCTGATCACACGACGATCGTGAGACTTGCGATCAGGGAAGCACCTGCCGATTTGGCCGGCGCCGCGTCAATTCTGTTGGCCTCAAAGACGTTAAGTTACTTTTTCAAGATATCGACGTTATCCACACCCTGTGCACGATATTTTTCGCTGTCAAGGAAACTTCGGAAGTCTACATTTCGTGCGATTTTCGTAGTTGCACTTTGATCACATTTTTCGGCGCTGATACAGGCGGTTAACCTTGTTTACATAACGTGAGCGGAGTGTCCGGGCGACCGAATGAACTCGGTGCTGCGGCGGGTAGCAAACAATATTCTCGTTGACTGACGTGTGCGGTCGCCCATGTCGAACTTTGGTGGATGCCCGTCTGGCGTTCATCGCGACCAAGAACTCGACTAGCTGTCAATCGAGCATGTCGCCGGTGACTGCTTCCGGATTCGGCCCCGTAGAACCACCGTCACCTATATTTCAACTTTGCGAGCAAGTGCGAACTAGGTGCAGTGGGGCAAGCTCTGCAGTCGCCTAATGGCGCTTAGGGTCATTAGCGAAGTCCACCCTTCGCAATACTGCGTCCGCACTGACCTCGTGAGCAGTCATTTCAGCTTGAGCTGCCAGCTTTATCCTCAGACAGAGGAACTCACCGAGCGCTGGGCCGAGGTCGGTCCCGGGCCTTTAGGCGATCTTGCAGCGCGGCGCAGCCGCTTCCACTCCACCCCTTGTATGCAGACACGGACCGGGAGCACCCCGAGTAGCTAGGCGCGCAGTCGAACGCCATACGAAATCGGATCGCTAGATGGTGGAGTCTGGAGCGGTGTTTGACGACGCCCAAGTTGCGCACGGCTTGAAGGGAGAACGAAGCGCGTTTTGCTTGTGTCAATGGTGTGTCACAAGCAGCCGGTGTTCATGACACGTTTCTGCAAGTTTCTGCATAGGCGGAACGTCGATATTGTCGAGAAATGGGGCTTTTGCTATACGCGCCAGTGGGCCACCTCCCCCCAACGGGAGGCTACTATCTGGAAGGATAGCTTCATGACTGTCGTTGCCAAACCGGGTGTGCGCCCGGCCAATCCGCATTTCTCCTCCGGCCCATGCGCCAAGCGCCCCGGCTGGTCCCTTAAAAACCTGGAACACGCCTTCCTCGGCCGCTCGCATCGCGCCAAGGATGGTAAAGCGCGTCTCAAGCTCGTCATCGATAAGACCAAGGCGCTGCTTGGCGTGCCTGACGGCTACGTCTGCGGGATTATGCCGGGCTCGGATACCGGTGCGTTCGAGGCGGCGATGTGGAGCCTTTTGGGCGCACGGGCGCTCGATATCCTGGCATGGGAAAGCTTTGGTTCGGGTTGGGTAAGCGATGTCGTCAAGCAGTTGCAGCTTGATGACGTACGCAAGATTGAAGCCGACTACGGACACCTGCCGGACCTGGCCGAAGTCGATTTCTCTCGTGATGTGGTTTTTACCGCGAATGGCACCACGTCGGGTGTGAAGATCCCCAATTACGACTGGATTGCTGCCGATCGCGAAGGCTTGACGCTGGTGGATGCAACTTCGGCTGTGTTCGCGCAGCCGGTCGACTGGGCGAAGGTCGATTGTCTCACTTTCTCTTGGCAAAAAGTGATGGGCGGGGAAGCTGCTCACGGAATGATAATACTGTCGCCGCGCGCGATCGAGCGCTTGGTGAGTTACACGCCTCCGTGGCCGTTGCCCAAGATTTTCCGGCTGACCAAGGGCGGCACGTTGATCACCGGTATCTTTATTGGAGAAACAATAAATACGCCATCGATGTTGGCCGTCGAGGACTACCTCGACACGCTTTTGTGGGCGGAAAATATCGGCGGGCTGTCGGCTCTTCAGGGCCGTGCCGATGCGAATGCCAAGGTGCTCAACATATGGGTGGACCGGACGGCGTTGGTTGCAAACCTCGCCGTATAACCAGAGACGCGCTCAAACACGTCGGTATGCTTGCGTATTGTCGATCCGGATGTTGTCAGGCTCGGCGATGAGGCGCAGGCAGCGTTCGCCAAATCTATCGCTGCGATGCTCGATGCAGAAGGTGTGGCGAAGGACATCGGTTCTTATCGCGATGCGCCGGCGGGCATCAGGATTTGGACCGGCTCGACGATTGAGACGAGTGACGTCGAAGCGCTGTTGCCGTGGCTCGATTGGGCCTTCGCGAAGGTCAAGGCCGGACTCGCGAACGCGGCCTGATGGCGCTCTAAGAAAAACTTGAAATCAACTTCCGTTGCGGTGCGGCCTGACCACGTTGGGTCATGCGCCGACTTCCCACTTCTAAGGATTTCACGACATGACTAGACCCAAGGTTCTAATTTCGGATGCGCTGTCGGACACGGTAGTGCAGATCTTCAAAGATCGAGGCATCGACGTCACCTTCGAACCGAAGCTAGGCAAGGACAAAGAAAAGCTTGCTGGAATGATCGGCGAGTTTGACGGGCTCGCGATCCGTTCGGCAACGAAAGTGACCGAAAAGCTGATTGGCAAAGCGGATAAGTTGCGGGTCGTCGGGCGGGCCGGCATCGGTGTCGACAACGTTGATATCAAGGCGGCGACCGCGCGCGGCATCATCGTTATGAACACTCCGTTCGGAAATTCCATTACGACCGCCGAACATGCGGTGTCGATGATGCTTTCGCTTGCACGCCAGATCCCACAAGCCAACGCATCGACGCATCAGGGCAAGTGGGAGAAATCGCGGTTCATGGGTGTCGAGCTCTTTAACAAGACACTTGGCATTATAGGTTGTGGTAATATCGGCGCGATCGTAGCCGACCGTGCGCATGGACTGAAGATGCGGGTCATTTCTTTCGACCCGTTTTTATCCGCAGAACGGGCGCAGGAGCTCGGCGTTGAGAAGGTCGAACTCGAACAGTTGCTGGCACGCGCCGACTTCATTTCGTTGCACACGCCGCTGACAGATCAGACCCGAAATATCCTATCGGCTGAATCGCTAGCGAAAACCAAGCCAGGTGTGAGGGTGATCAATTGCGCGCGTGGCGGGCTTATCGATGAGGCAGCTTTGGCGGACGCACTTCGATCGGGTCATGTCGCGGGCGCGGCACTTGATGTTTTTGCTCAAGAGCCAGCCGAATCCAACGAGCTTTTCGACATGGACAACGTTATCTGTACTCCGCACTTGGGTGCATCGACAGATGAAGCCCAGGAGAACGTTGCTGTGCAGGTGGCTGAACAAATGGCCGATTACCTGCTCAAGGGTGCAATCACGAATGCGATCAATTTCCCGTCGATTTCGGCGGAAGATGCACCGCGGCTAACGCCGTGGGTGAGGCTTGCCGAACAGCTCGGCTCGTTTGCAGGCCAGCTGACTGGCGTTGCATTAAAGGGCATCCATATTGAGTACTGCGGTGACGTTTCAGAACTCAATATAAAACCGATGACGGCTGCGGCGCTCGCCGGTGTGATGCGTTCGACGCTGCAGGACGTCAACATGGTTTCAGCGAGTTCCATCGCAAAGGAGCGTGGTATCGCGGTTGAGGAATTGCTGTGCGATGTCGGTGGGATTTATGAAAGCTACATCAAGTTGACGGTAAAGACGGCTGAATACAATCGCTCGATTGCCGGCACGGTGTTTTCCGAGGACCGGTTACGGATCATCCAGGTGCGGGACATCGATATGGATTTCGAGCTAACGCCGCACATGATGTTCATTCGCAATTCCGACAAGCCTGGGTTTATCGGCAGCTTTGGTCAGCTACTTGGCGATCACGGCGTCAATATTGCGACCTTCAACCTGGGGCGGGAAATGCCGGGTGGCGATGCAATCACGGTCGTTGCCCTCGATGAGCCGATCACCGATGACGTGTTGGCAGAAGTAACGGCGCTGCCGCATGTCGTTCGCGCCAAACGGCTTGCCTTCTGAATCCGGTCCTGTTCGTCTGGACGCTTATTGCCGGAACCGTCATAAAAGGGGCGATTTCTCCGATGACGGCTTAGTGCATAAATTGCAGTCCATTCGAAAGGTTCAGTGATGAAACGTTCTGCCCCGCGGTTTGTTTTGCTTTTGGCGTCGTTGTCTTTGTCGACTTCGGGGCTGGTCACTGCAGCAGCGGCAGGAGACGTAAAGGCAGATTCCAAGATCGATGCTGTGACCGTATTCCCGTCGGGCGCGGAAGTGATACGAACTTCAAAGGTTGAGGTTCCGTCCGGAGAAACGACACTACTTTTCGATGATTTGCCGGCCGAAACGGTAGCGGGTTCGATCCGCGTCGAAGGACAGTCAGCCGGTACACTGCGTATCGGCTCGGTCGATCAAAGGCGGCTATTCGTTCCGCAATCGGGCGGTGATGACAGCGCGGAACGCCGCCGTCTTGAATCCGAAA
>JAJFHK010000449.1 GCA_021775655.1 Filomicrobium sp.
CTGTATAATTGAGCCCGACCCCAATGAACGGCATTGCTGCAAATGCAGCCACCACCACCCAGCAGGCCGTTGTAAGAAGAAAGCCATCCTTGACGCTGAGCTGGACTGGCTGATCGTCCTGGTTGGAAAGGATCAGCAAGCCGCCAATGAAAAACGTCGCAATAGACGACGCGAAGAACACCAGCCAATCTGGGTCGCCATCGGAAAAATCAACGAGCGCCGGCAGCAACATCGCAAATGCGATGGTGCACAGCAGAAGGCCTAGGGCCGAGAAGATCGGACGCAGATGTAGCAAGGAGGCAGCCTCGTTTCGTCGGCTGATTGCGTTTAGGCAGGCAGCACCACAGCTACCCGCGAGGAACCCGCGTGAACCGGTCCACTCTCAGGGATCTTGGTAAACCAAGCGTCAATATGGCCGGAAAGTCTATTCCAGATAATGTTAAGGCCACGCCCTACTGCATTGACTTAATGTCGCAATCCTGAAGCCGGAAAACGCCAGCGACAACGGTTTCAACACCGAGTTGTACGACCATCATATCTTCCCGAAACCGCCGCCCGTAGGAGTGATGACAACGATCCTGTCGCCAGGCTCAATCTCAGTTTCATCGCATCCGGAGAGTTGCTGCTTGGTGCCATCCGCACGCTCAACGAAGTTGCTGCCGCAACGTCCAGTATCGCCACCGGCAACACCTGGCGGCGGCGTTTCTCGATAACCAGACAGGATCGCCATCCGCATCGGCTCAAGAAACCGGATCCCGCGGCGCGTACCATCACCCGCCGAATGCCGCCCTCGACCACCTGAATCGCGCACGATCGAAAATTCATCCAGTACCACCGGATAACGCATTTCAAGTATTTCAGGGTCGGTCAGGCGCGTGTTGGTCATATGCACCTGCACACCCGAGGCACCATCAAAGTCCGGCCCTGCTGGTGCCCCCGAACAGATTGTCTCGTAATACTGCCGCGTGGCATCTCCGAACGTGAGATTGTTCATCGTACCCTGCGACGTACCCAAACCGCCCAGCGCCATGAACAGCGCATTGGTAACGACCTGGCTCGTTTCGACATTGCCCGCAACAACGGCTGCCGGGAACTTAGGCTTCAGGAACGACCCATCCGGCACGACAATATCAAGAGGCCTCAGACACCCGGCATTGAGCGGTATCGGCTCGCCCGTCATCACCCTGAAAACGTACAGCACGGCTGCCCGCGTTACCGGTTCGGGAGCGTTGAAGTTATCGTCACGCATCGACGACGTGCCGGCGAAATCAATTTTGGCCGTTCGGGATTTCTTATCAATCGTTACCTTTACATGAACCTCAGCGCCGGTATCGGTTGCAACAACCGCGTCGCCGTCCTCCAGTCGCTCGATCAATCGCCGCACGCTTTCTTCCGCGTTATCCTGCACGTGCTCCATGTAAGCTGTGACAACGTCGCGGCCGAAGTGCGCAATCATCTTGGCGATCTCATTAGCACCGCGCGCGTTCGCAGCAACCTGCGCTTTGAGGTCGGCGATATTCTTGTCGGGCTGCCGGGCTGGGTAACGTGCGCTATTCAGCACCTCCCGGATCTCTGCTTCACGGAACCGGCCATTCTCGGCAAGCTTGAAGCAATCGATCAGGACGCCTTCTTCTTCAATACGTTTCGCCCGAGGCGTCATCGAACCAGGCGTCAGACCACCAATGTCTTCGTGATGCCCACGGCTGGCAACGTAGAAGAGAAGGTCGCGTCCCGCTTCATCGAATACCGGCGTCACCACGGTTACGTCGGGCAAGTGCGTTCCGCCATTGTAAGGCGCGTTCAACACGTAGACATCGCCAGGGCACATCTCTGAGCGCCTCTCGCGGATGACAGTTTCAATCGCCGCGTCCATTGAACCAAGATGTACCGGAACATGCGGCGCATTGGCGACCAGCCCACCGTGCGGATCGAACAGAGCGCAAGAGAAGTCGAGCCTCTCCTTGATGTTTACAGACTGGGCCGTGAGCTTGAGCGCCTCGCCCATCTGCTCGGCAACCGCCATAAAGACGTTGTTGAACACTTCAAGCAGCACCGGATCGACAGCAGTGCCGTGCGCACAATGAGAGCGTGGCACCACCCGCCGCAAGACAAGGTCATTACGGATTGTCACTTGCGCCCGCCAGCCGGGCTCGACGATCACTGTCTGGTTGGCTTCGATGATCCGTGCCGGGCCTTCAACATTCGTACCTTCACTGAGTTCATCGCGATGGAAAGTCTGCGCTTCGTGCCAGCGCCCCTGCGAATAAAACCGTCCAGGCAATCCCGCACTGTCCGACCATCTCGCCTCGGCCTCAATTGTAACAGCAAGGCCGTCTCCATCGTCTTCGTCAGCCCCTTCATTCCCTCTCGCAATCGCTTCCACTTCGACGGCCGCCAGGACGAGCGGTTTTTCAGAAGATAAAAACCCGAACCGTTGCCTGTGTTCGTTTTCGAAGTCGCGCCGCATGAAGCCTGGTTCCGACACCTCGACGGCAAACGCCGTGTCCGTGCCTGAATATCGAAGATGTGCAAACGAGCGAATCTCGATGTCGTCGTGCTCAGCACCTTCATTGAGGAGTTCTTCAGTGACGTCATTTCCAAGCCGCCAAGCAGCCGACTCAAGCGACGACATGGCCGTTTCATCAAATGGCACTTCAAGCGATTGCTCGCGGCTCGCCCGCAGATTGGCAAGCCCCATACCGTATGCCGACAGCAGGCCGGAGAGTGGATGGATCAAAACCGTTTCGATGCCGAGGCTATCGGCGATGAGACAGGCATGTTGTCCACCGGCCGCACCA
>JAJFHK010000450.1 GCA_021775655.1 Filomicrobium sp.
TCCAAGGCAACATCTTTGCCGGTCTTAGCATCTGGCGCGAGACGAACCTGTGTGCTTCCCGGCGTCCTGAAAAACGGCTCGCCAAGGGCAACCGCTGGCTGCGCTCCTGGGAAACCTGCGCGCCGGATGCGGAGTTGCGCCTAGTTCTCCATCCCGGCGGCCACTCGATACCAGACGACTGGGCCAACAGCGCGCTCGATTGGTTTGAAGCCGACCTGACTGACACCGACCGCATCGCCACGCAGCACTAGAGCGCCGGACCTTAAATTGGAGCCATTCTGCCTTGGCGAATTTGTGCGCAGATCAAGTGGACTGGCGAAATGCGTAGCAGAACTATCGATGAGACAGGACGCGATGAGATCGGTGCAAATTCGCCAGGCCCAACCGGGTTTCCAAGCGGCGGCGAACCAGTACGTCGGTCGGCTTGCCCGTAGTCCCACTACGTGCTTCACCGTCCTCCTGCTGGCTCGACGCGCCGCGCCGCTTGCGAAACAGAATCGATTTCAATTTGAGGTCCGGCGCTCTAGTCCCCACCTTTCACCACTTGCTCGCGGTAGAAGAGATAAATCCCCGACGCGACGATGACTGTCGAGCCGATCACCGTCCAGACATCGGGCACATCGTCGAACACGATGTACCCGAGTACCGACATCGAGACAATTTGCAGGTAGATAAACGGCGTGATGATGCCTGCGGGGGCAAGCCGGTATGCAAGTATAAAAAGGTAGTGCCCCGTCCCACCGAGAATACCTAGCGTGAGCAACAGCCCCCAGACGGGAATGCCGAAGTCCCATTGCCAGTCGGCGATTGCAAAAGGAAATCCTAAAACCACACCGGCGAACATCGAAAAGAAAAGCGTCACCAGCGGCGGGTCGAAAGATGCGATGTGGCGGGTGATCAACGCAAACGCGACATAGGCCGCCATGGCTGCAAACGATAACAGGATCGCCGGGTGCACGGCAGCAAGCCCCGGTCGCACAACAATGAGGATCCCGGCGAAGCCCGCCAGGATCGCCATTAGTCTGCGAACGCCAACCCACTCGCCGAGCAGTGGGCCAGCCGCCAACGCCACCAGCAAAGGTGTCAGAAACATGATGGTGATTGTCTGATCGAGCCGCAGGTATTGCAGCGCGAGGAAATTGAATGCAGTCGTCAGCGCCATCATCACCGAGCGCAAGAGCTGCCATCCAAGCTTGTTTGTCCGGAACATGGCCCTCAGGCTGAGAAGGCCAAGGGCTGGAACCATCACCATCAGCAACACAAACTGCACAATGAACCGGACCCAGATGACTTGAGTGACTGGTACGGCTGCGCGCGTTGCCAGATACTTGGCCGATGCATCAAGGCAGGAGAATAGTAGGACCGCAATGATCATCAAGCCGATGGCCTTCGCGGTATCGCCGGTTGGCGCAAGTGGAGTTGGGGGAATCGGGAAAGTTACTGGCGGCTGTGTCATCTGGTCCCGCTGATCCCAACACGCGTCCGCGCAGTGTTGGACTAAGTAAGTCACCGCAACACGCGCCTACGCAGTGTTGAACAATTAAGCGATCCAACACGCGCCCTGTGTCGCGTCAATCGAACGACCGGCAGGTGCCTCATTACAGCGCCCAACCTGTGTGTGTTAGCTAACCTCAAGTTAGCCAGAGTTAAAGTGGCAACCTGCCTTGCCCTCGGCCGCAGACCGCGCTAGAAGTCCGCTCCGCTGCGCTTGAAAGAGCGCTTTGTGTGGCCATTCTTGGCTTTTGTGGGCGGGTAGCTCAGTGGTAGAGCATCCGACTTTTAATCGGATGGTCGAGAGTTCGATCCTCTCCCCGCCTACCATAAAAATTAATAATTTCAAAGCGATAGGCATTTTTATTTCGATCCCTAAAAATAGTCTTTCGACACTATCTAGGGATTTTCGGCAGTTTCTTTTCGTCCTCACCGCTTTGTCGCGCGCTGCACTCAGTTACAGCCACGGCGGCATGGCAGTTGCCGCCATGCACGTCGATTTCTGCGCAAACGAGGTCGAAGACCGTCCGGCTGGCTAGGTTCCGGACTGTTGGAGCGAACTGCGGCGAGCCTTAAATGCCGCCGAATAGAAATCGGGCCACTTTTCTTTTGCGTAGCTCGTTTCACTGGGGCTCAGATCATTCAACTGAAGCTCGGCAATCTTCTTCGCGATATCGGCATCGCGCCTATTCATCAAGAGCAGAACAACCATTAGGACGATCAAACCGAATAGACAAAATGCACCAATCCCCGCAAGACCATAAAATATCAATCCCAGCATCCGTGTGCTCCGCTGCCGCCGCGCTTCATCCATGATGACCGCCCCATACGATCACCTCTAATCATAACGACGCACTCAGCAACCCACATGCCGTGCAATATGATCTTATTCGCTCACAAGATCGAGAGTCACTTGAGCAACACTAGGAGCGGGGGATGTCTGGGAGAGGGTGGTTCGGTGCGAGCTGCGACCGTGAGGTTCATTAAACCTCACTCTGCGCCACTCTATTCTCAGTCATCGTTTTCAGGTTTCTTAAAGTGAAGGAAACCCCAGGCAAGACAGCCCTTCTCGCCAGCAGTCACCCAATTTCCCAGCCCGGTCAGCATGCGATCGATGTATTCTTCGCTCACTTTTCCCGTGAGACCTTTTCGCTGTGCGGCAAGTTCCTCGCGCACGCGGCCATAGTGGCGGATAAGCTGAGGGGTCTTTTCTTCCCATGCAACAAATTTCAATCCCTTGGACTTCGCAGTGCGTTCGTAAAATTCAGGCGAGCCAAGTGAGTCTAAATGAATGCGTGCGAGGACGGGCGCAAGGTCGTCGCGCCCGCAGTTTCCGCTTTCCATTGGGTCGGTGAAGACGAACTCGCCGCCCGGTTTTAGTACCCTGGCCACCTCAGCGATGACTTGATCGCGTTTACCTGAGTGTAAAATCGCATCTTGTGACCAAACCGCGTCTACCGACGAGTCTTCCAGCGGAATGGCTTCGAACGAACCATCAACAACGTCGACGAGGTGTCCCAATCCTGCGGCTTCGGACAGTTCTCTGTTCCGCTGGTTTTCCTTTTCCGCAAGGTTGAGCGCTACGACCGTGCATCCGAACCGCTTGGCAAGGTAACGCGCAGCTCCCCCATAACCCGAGCCGATATCGAGTATGCGCGACCCTTTCGAAAGCTTGCTCAGCCGGTCGGCAAGCCGCTCGACTGTGCGCCGGCTCGCGCTCGCGATATCCTCGCGTTCGCTTTCATAAAGCCCGATGTGAATGTCTTCCCCACCCCAGATATGCAGGTAGAAATTATCGGCGTCGTCGCTGTTGTAGTAATCTCGCGCGGTCTGCACGACTTCCGAGTAATTCTCACTCAAGATGCCGCGTCCTTCTTCTCATCATACGTTTTTTCAGCAACATGAATAAAGAAGTCAGGTTCCTTTTCTCGGAACGTTTCCTGGAAGTCGCCGAACGTGGTCACGTTCTGGAAACCAACCTCTTTCATTAAGCGGGTGACGTAGGCTTTGCGAAGCGGGAACATATTGAGGTGGAACTGTGCACCGTCGTTGAATTCGTAGCAGAACCGGGCCAGCGACTCGTCGATATGCTCAGGGAAAGCCCTCACATCCTCGCCACAGTAATAATAATTGTGCGTTGGTTCGACCTGGTGGTCGAGAAGCGCGTCGTAGTTGCGCTGGTCGAGGATCAGAATGCCGTCGTGGCGCAGCGTGGCATAGAACTCAGCGAGCGACTTCCGACGGTCGTTGTCGTTATGCAGATGCGTGAAGGAATTGCCGAGGCAGATCACCGCATCATAAAGGTCATGCACTTCACGGTTGAGCCAGCGCCAATCCGAATGGATCGTCCGCAGCATCTCACCACGCCCGCGAGCGTTGTCGAACGCCTTCGCGAGCATTTCATCACTACCGTCGACACTGGTAACTTCAAAGCCAGCCTTGGCCAGCATGACTGAGTGAAAACCAGTGCCGGTTGCGACATCCAACACTTTCTTTGCGCCGTGCTGACGTAGCGTTTCAATAAAGAATTCACCTTCAGACTGAGCGCGGCGGTCCCAGTCGATCAACGCGTCCCACTTATCGACGAACGACTCTACATATTCCTTTTGATAGTGGCTTGTTTCACGTACTGCGAGCGGGTCATCGCCAAAGTCTTGTTTCCGCTTCATGGATACCACATTGCTCATCATTTGCTCCGGTTAGTGCGCGCGCCCTTGCAAGTATTAAGCAGACAATTCCGCTCGATACTGACCAGCGCACAAGTTTATCTGATAGTATTCCTTTGGCTCGACCAAAGAATTCGCAATGAATTCCAGTAGATCAGTCCCAGAACATCAGTGTGTAAGCTCTGCTATGAAAGCGACCTCAACACACGCACATCTTAACGAACGATTTTCTGTCTTATACCTCAACTACGAAATTTCTCAACCGTTCCCCACGAAAACTCAAGATATGTCGCACCGCAGCGATTCTGCTGCACCTTGGACCATTTCGCTAGCGACCGCTCAGGCGGCTTATGGTTAATTGTTTCTTGAGGCCCTCCACGGACACCACAGCAGCAAAGCATGTTGGCAAGCAGATCACCCTGGTTGAGCATCCCGGTTCCAAGGGATGGGGCACAATTGCGCTTAATCTGCTTCCCGCACGGCGGCGGCGGACCGCAAGCCTATCGCAGCTGGGCGGAAAGCCTGCCGAGTTGGATTGAAGTCGTATGCGTCCAACCGCCTGGCCGCGGAGTGCGGATGCGCGAAACAATCATTCGTGACTTGCCCGTGATGCGGTCTCAAATAGCCGACGCGATCTGTTGTGGCATCGAAGGCCCATTCGCCTTCTTCGGTCATAGTGTTGGCGCCTTGGTTGCTTTCGAAGTCGCCCATGAACTCGAAAATCGGTCGGAAGATGCTCCGTTGCGGGTATTTCTATCCGCGTTTCAGGTGCTCAACGATAATGATCTGAATGCCGGCCAGTTGCTCCACGATGTGGACGATCAAGAATTACTCGAGTATCTCGCCGGACTTGGCCATTCAGCAGGCGATGCGATTTCGGATGTCGAATTTAAGAAGTTAATGCTTGATGCCGTCCGGGCGGATTTTGCACTGGCGGACAAGCATCGCATTGACGCTACATCTCGGCTGAAAGCTCCCATCACTGCGCTCGGCGGCAAAGATGATGCAGCCGTATCGCTTGATGGGCTGGCGGCATGGCGAGATCACACGAGAGCAGAATTTGCGATGCTCACGTTTGCAGGTGGGCATTTCTATACAAAGAGTGCCCGTGACGAGCTTCTTTGCAGCATCTCGGAAACGCTGCGAAGCGACCTCGACCGGCTGCCGAAGTCGCTCATTTTTGGACCGCGCGTGGAGTACCCGCGTGGGGCCTGCTTGCATCAACTCTTCCGTCAGCAAGCAGCAAAGACGCCGAATGCTGTCGCTGTGCTGGATCCCAACAACCTTCACACGGGAAGGCTGACATTTTCTGAGCTTGACCGACTCAGTGATGAACTCGCACGACGTTTCCTTGCACAGGGCTGCAAAAAGGGTCGTGCGGTAGCAATATTTATGCGCCCATGCGCGGAACAGATTGTTGCCATGCTCGCCGCCCTCAAGGCTGGTGGGGCGTATCTGCCAATTCCTCCCTCGACGCCAACTGAGGGTGTTGCTAAAATTTTGGAAACCACGCAGCCCGTTGCTGCGGCGGTGACACCGGACCTAGTAAGCCGGTTGCCTGAGTCCTGGCAGCACTCCGAGCAGTGCACAAATTTGGCAGCGAATTGGCCAAGTGCAATTGCCAAACTCCCTATAGGCGATCTTTCCAGTAATCCAAAGACAAGTGCCGACCACCCGGCTTATATCGTCATGACTTCGGGGACGACGGGCAAGCCCAAAGGGATTGTGGGTCATCACCGCGGCGCGGTGAATTCGTACTGGTGGCGGTATCGGTATCTGCCTTATGCCGCGGAGGAACGCGAAGCCTGCAATGTTTTCTTCGTCTGGGAGGTCTTACGCCCATTGCTGGCCGGTCGCCCGGCCGTCATCATCCCCGATGACGTGATCTTTGATCCCCATCGACTGATCGATTTCCTCGCAGACAATCGCGTGACAAGGGTGCTCTTTACTCCATCACTCCTCGACTCCTTGTTGGCAGCAGCCGGCGATAGGATGGCCGAGCGGCTTGTCTCGCTGCGTACCGTGGTGCTGAACGGCGAGGTCGTGACCACCGCGCTTGCGCAACGATTTGCCGATGCATTGCCGGATGCAACTCTGGTCAACGACTACTCAATCTCCGAATGCCACGACGTAGCAACTCTTACGATTTTGAATGATGCCGCCGCCTTGCCGGACCATCGCCGTTTCCTGCCCGCTGGCCCCCCGATGAGCAACGTCAACATCTATGTGCTCGACGATGCGTTGCAACCTGTGGCGGTCGGTGTGCCAGGCGAGATATTCGTTGGCGGCGACAGCATTGGGGTGGGTTATCTCAACGCCCCAGCGGATACCGCCGAGCGCTTTCTTGCTGACCCATTTGCCTACGAGCCCAGCCTGAGCGGTGAGCAACCTCGCATGTTCCGCACCGGCGACATCGGGCGCATCCTGCCGGGTGGCGAAGTTGAAATATCCGGGCGCGCTCACTTCATGTTGAAGCTGCGCGGTTACACCGTCGTTCCTGCCACAGTGGAGGCAGAGATTTGCGCGTTCCATGCTTGTGCCGCTGCATCGGTCGTTGCCATCGAAAATCCTGATACACAGCAACCCGAAGCCCTGGCTGGTTACGTCGTCAGTTCCAACCCACGGGAGCCGATTGACCAGTCTGCCCTTCGGGAGTACCTGAAAAAGCGAGTCCCCCTATACGCAATACCGCGGGAATTCATTGAACTCAAACGGATGCCGATTGATCCAGCGACAGGCAAAATCGATCGCCGCAGGTTGCCCAAGCCGAAAACCGCAAGCGAAGTTAGCTGGTCTACCTGTGCAGAAACAAACAACGGCGACTTTACCGCAGCGCTTGCTGTGCTCTGGCAACGCGTGTTGCGCATCCCGTCGGTTTCACCGGTCGACAACTTCTTTGATCTTGGTGGACATTCCCTGCTTGCCGCCGAGTTGACCCAAGCTGTCCGGCTGGAATTCGACATTATCGCCGACGTTATCGATGTCTTCGACAAGCCTGAATTCACCGCCTATGCCGACCTCCTTCTTTCCAAGGAAAATTCAGGCAAGCACTCATCCCTCAAAAGCACGCCTGCGATCGGCAGCCACCACGGCTCGGGCCCTGCCGACATTGCCGTAATCGGGATGGCCGGAAAGTTTCCAGGCGCAACTTCAGTTGAGGAACTTTGGAAACTCGTCTGCGAAGGAGGCTCTTCCGTACATAGCATTGATGAACACGAACTGCGCCGCAGGGGTATTCCCGATAGCCTGATCCAGAATCCCGACTATGTGAAAGCCGGGGCTGTTCTCAATGATGTTGACAAGTTCGATCCGCGCTTCTGGGGTCTCAGCCAGGCTGAGGCCACGATCATGGATCCTCAGCAGCGGCTGTTCCTGGAGTGCTGCTGGCACGCGCTCGAGGCAGCTGGCCACAGGCCAAGTGATGCCGACGGAAACATCGGCGTTTTCGCGGGGTGCTACTTGCCGAGTTATCTCATCCACCATCTTGGCGCAGACGCCCACCTCGATCCGGCAAGCCCCGCAGCATTCCACCTTGCCGAGATCGGAAACGATAAGGACTATCTGGCAAGCCGTGTTGCTTACCTGATGAATCTTACTGGCCCGGCGATCAGCGTCCAAACATCATGCTCCACCGGACTGGTTGCAATTGCCGAAGCAGCCTCCGCGTTGCGCGGCGGACAGTGCGACATGGCGCTTGCGGGGGCAACTTCCATAACGTTTCCTCAAGGCGGATTCATCAGCGCCGAAGGGCACATCGGAACGAGCAGCGGCAAGTGCCGTGCATTTGACGCTTCGGCAGACGGAACCATTCTCGGCGATGGTGTTGGTGTTGTGGTGTTGCGCCGTCTGGAAGAAGCACTCGGTGATGGTGATGACGTACTGGCTGTAATCAAGGGGCATGCCATCAATAACGACGGCGCTGCGAAGGCAGGGTACTCTGCCCCGAGTTCTTCTGGGCAGTCCGCTGTCATCAAACGGGCGCTACACCTCGCCGAAG
>JAJFHK010000046.1 GCA_021775655.1 Filomicrobium sp.
CGCACCTGCAGCTAACGCCCAGTGGGGCGGCGGCAGTGAATGGGGCGGCGGACGTCAAACCGTCAGCTTCCCGACCAATTACTCGACCGGCAAGATCATTGTCAGCTTCGGCGATCGTCGCCTCTACAAAATCATCGGCCGCGGCAAGGCCATCAGCTACCCAATCGCTGTTCCACGCGAGGACGCACGCTGGCAGGGCACAACGTCGGTATCGATGAAGCGCGTAAATCCCGATTGGCGCCCAACACCGACGATGCTTCGCAAAAATCCGCGCCTTCCAACTTGGGTCCCCGGCGGCCATCCAATGAACCCGCTCGGCATCCGCGCGCTCTATCTTGGTTCCAGCGCGTACCGCATCCATGGCACGGACGCTCCCTGGACCATCGGCACCGCCGCTTCATCAGGCTGCATCCGCATGTATAACGAGGATGTCGTCGATCTCTACAAGCGCACCAACGTCGGCACCAGCGTGCTGGTCACCTGGAAGCGCTTCAAGTCAGGTGGCTACGCCAGCGCTAGCTCAAAGAAGAAATCCTACCAGTGGTAAGTTCTCACTGAAGAACACAAGATCGACTTGAAGGGTCGCTGCAACACGCAGCGGCCCTTCGTTTTTCACGGACTGCTGTGTCCGCCTGTCGCAACGGAGATTTCGGCCTTGTCTTGCCGCACTTGGGCAATAGTTTACACGAACCTGCACTGATCACGGCGATGCAACCGGGAACACGAATATGACCAACAGGCACAGTTTTCGGACCACCATCTGTGCGGCGCTGGCCATGAGCGCAATCACGACAGCCGTGGGCGCCCACCCACATGTCTGGGTCGATGTCAAAACCGCCGTTGTCTATGAAGCAGGCCGCATTGCGGGTTTCCAACACGCATGGACCTTCGATGAGGGCTACACGACCATGGCCATCGAGGGCCTCGATACCAACGGCGACGGCACATACGACCGTGACGAACTCGCCGAATTGGCCCAGGTCAACATCGACGGCCTCAAGGAGTTCGCATACTTCACCTATCCGAAACTCGGTGAAGGCGAACTCGCGACCGGCGCACCGATGGACTATTGGCTGGAGCACAAAAACGGCATCCTGACCCTTCATTTCACGCTGCCCCTGGCAGAGCCCGTCCTGGCAGGGGCACAAGGCTTCAATTTCCAGGTCATGGACCCCAGCTTCTACATTGCGTTTAATCTGGCCAAAGAAGACCCTGTTAGGTTGGCCGCGGGCGCGCCATCGGGCTGCAAGGCCGAAATCGCTGTTCCAGCCGACGAAAGTGATGAAGCAAAACGGCTCGGGGATGCATTCCTGCAGCAATTCGGCGGAGACATCGGAATCGGTATGGCGCAGACGGTCAGTGTTAACTGCCCGGCAAGCTGAAGGTTAAGTTCAACCCCTTGCGCCCCAACTCAATACACCAATTAACTCATCTTTCACTGATTTCCCCACGAATGAGCCAAGCAGATTAGCCTTGAGACATGGGACCTAAGAACCCCAAGCAGCATCTCAAAGGCGTCGTTTCATGAAGCACATCGCGTGGCTTTTAATATTCTGGGTCGGCATTACGGTTGCCCTACATTCGTCAAAAGCCGCCCGCGACTTGGATACTGCCGCCAAGCCTGGCAGCAACCTTCAACTCGTCGTGCTGGAAGTGGACGGCTGCATCTATTGCGATGTTTTTCGCCGCCGGCTGCTTACCGCCTATGAGGCCTCAAAGCAGGGCAAGAAGGCCCCAATCCGTTTTGTCGACATCAATGACCCCGCCCTGGGCGATATCGGCCTGACCCAGCCAGTCGGCATGGTTCCAACCTTCATCATGCTGGAAAACAACCAGGAAATCGGCCGCAGTCCCGGTCTCATGGGCAAACAGGACTTCTTCCGTGCCATCGATTACCTCCTGATCGGCCGCTAACGCACCGCGACTATCGCCCCGTAGCCTGAAAGAATTTCAGCTTCAGACCCGTTGCAATCGTGCCCGGCATCGGCTTCCATGCGCTCCTGACCGGCAGGAGATCTATCGATGGACAGGCGTGGCTTTCTGAAAACGACGAGCGCTGCAGCAGCCCTCGCGGCAACAACGGTAACCGCGACAGCCGACTCTGAATTTGAGCAGGTGACCGCACCGGCGGTGAACACTAAACCGATCCAAGAATTCCGGCTTGGAATTAGCTGGGCCGAAAACGTCGCCGGTCCCGCCGACCTGGCCCACCGCCTTGCAACCCGCATCCGCGAAGCAAGTGACGGTCGAATTCGACTGACACTCGATTATTCCAACGCAGCCGATGCAGAATTCGTCCATGCCAGCGAGCATGCCCGCGCTTACCAACATCCAGCTTTCTCCTATTTCGCCGGATTGCCAGCAAATGCCGGCCTGGATGGCACAGACTTAGAAGCCTGGATCTCAACCGGTGGAGGTCAGGATTTATGGGACCGGCTCGCTGCCGATTTTGGCGACAAACCATTGCTTGCCGGACATCTTGGCCCGAACCCGGTCCTCTGGTCGAACCGGGAAATTAATACTGGAACAGGCCTGCGAGGACTTCGCATTGCCATCGACGGCCCTGCGGCTGAAGTCGCACGAGCGCTTGGTGCGGACCCTGTTGAGGTCGGCTCAGCACAACTCACCGAAGCACTCGACTCCGGCAAAGTCGATGCCATCGAACATGGCGCAACGCTGAATGCGATGGCAATCGGGCTTCCTGCCGCGGCGCGTTTTTCGGTAACGCCTTCGTTGACGCCGGCAGGCACCGCGATAGCTTTGCGTGTCCGCAAGGCTGTTTGGGACAAGTTCAGCCAAGCTGACCAAGCACTCATTTCTGCATGTGCAGCCGAAACCTACCGCGTCAGTCTGTCAGAAGCTCGGCTCGCCGAAAGCTTGCTCTTCGAAACGCTACAAAATCGCGGCGGTATTGAAGCCCGCACCTTGCCCAATGATGTCTCGGCAGCAATGCCGCATTTGAGCAAGGCGATCATTGCCGCTCTATCCGGCCACGATAACTCAGCCCGACGCATTAACGCCAGTTACATGATCTTCCGCCGTCACCTTGGTCTCGGCGGCAACCACGCAAGTATCCCGATTGGATAATCAAGCCATGCTTCCGCTTGAATATTCTTATCGATTCAGGCGGAAAGATACGTAGACTAACTAATATCGCCGTTCGTCGGCGCAAAAGCCAAAAAGGCAATAGAATACAACCAGGGAGCCCTATCAAATGTCACAGGAATACGTCGACGACATTAAACGCTATGCGGCCAAGGTGGATGAAAAAGCCGTCGCCGGAATCGTCAAACACCTTGGCATTGCGCTGCGCAGTAAGGACGCTTCTCTCGTCTCGTGCTCCAGCAAGGATGAATTAGCCCGTGTTCGCGATAGCTGGCTTAAGAAGAAAATGGCGATTGGTGATGATGACAAGAAGCTTGACGCCGTCATCAAGGAAGTCTGCGAAACGATGAAGGCTGACAAGCGCAAGAACCGCGTTACATTTTATTATTTGCTCGCCGACAAATACGGCAAGCTAGCTATGTTTAAATCCTAGGCCACCCAATAGGCCAGCCGCTTAACTTCCAAGGCCGAAGCCCAAACACTCGGCGACCAGATGACTGGCAGCCGCCCCCGCTCGTTCGTGCAGTTGCTAAGAAATGACGGGACAATCAACGTTAAAACTGGGGCCTCGGTTGGCTTCCGGGTTCACCCGCGGCTGTGCTCATTTATAAAAGTTGCTCAGCAACCTCCACAGTTGCATCGGCCCCATTTGGACTACCCAGCTTCCAGACACGATTTCGCACAATCCAAGTCTAACTTGCTCTGAAACAAGCCTAACTTGGTCTGAAAAGTGCATGTCCGGACTAGGGTTTGTATAGGGAAGTAGCAGGTCCGTACGGCCCGCTGCTCACCCGATCCCTACGTATTGTCACCGGTCAATCCAGTGCGCGTTCAAGGTCCAGACCGGCAGGTTCATGAACAATAGCGCCGCGAACGATTTGGATTCCGGCCTGCATCCAACGAAATTCGAGCCGCAAATTGCCGTTAGACCAGACTTCTTTCGTCACCTGGATGCCATAATCCAGCAAACCGAGCTATAAGTAGCACCTGAATAGCGTACAGAGTTGTCGAGCCCGAGAAAGTACCATCATGACCGCCACATCACTGGAACAACTGAGAATCAGCGAGCCATCGCGCAAAATCTCTGACGAAAAAATGGAGCAAGTCCGGGAGTTGCTACTTGGTGAGGACCTACGGCGTACTGAAGTCCGTATCGAGACGATCGAAAACCGGTTGCAAAATTTGGAGTCCGATGTTGCACGTCGGATTGATGCGATGCAGGCCCGCCTCGAAGCGATGTCCGGGGAATTCAGCGGCGAGCGCCGCGCTTCTTTCGATGAACTAGCCAAGGGAATTGAAGACCTGAGCCAAAGGATCAAATCGATCTCTCGAATTTGAGTCGGCGTTTGAACCAAGCTAGAGATTAGGCCAACCCCCGCCTCGCCGCTCGAGAACCTGAGCGGTGACCGTGCGACATGGTCATACTGTCCGACCTCTTAGAAAAGATTAACACCCAATGTCGCAAGGCGTCTCAAAACTTAAAGAGCTGCTGTTTGAGAACGAAGCTCGGGCCCTGACAGACCTGCAGCACCGAATTGAATCCGTCGCCAGGCTTGGTACCGACCAGCGTGCTGCCTTGTCCCGTGATCTCGACCGCTTGTCGGCAACCGATACCGCGTTCCGCAATGAAGTAAAGAGCCAGATTGATGCCGTGTTTTCGCGCGCTGGGACGGAGGACCGTTTCCGTACAAGCGTAGCCAGCGTAATCGACCGCGCCCTCGCTGAAGCCGAAGTGTCCAACCACGACGCACTCTCTGAAGCGGTCGCCCCGCTCGTCGTCAGCACAATCAAACGCGAGATACACGAGAGCCAGGATGAACTGGTCGAAGCGCTCTACCCGATTACCGGACGTTTGGTGCAGGCCTACGTTGCCAGCGCCATGCGCGAATTGACCGAACGAATCAATGGCCAGTTGTCGGCCAACCCGACGATGCTGCGGTTCAAGAGCATTCTGTCCGGCCACTCGATGGCAGAACTAGCGCTTGTCCAAGCGCAGCAATTGCAGGTTGAGGAACTCTATCTCATCCGCCGCGGTTCCGGCGAATTGCTCGCCCGCTGGCCGGATGTAGGTCGTAACCAGAACCGCGACCAAGTCCTAAGCGGCATCCTGACAGCGATCAATGAATTCTCCCTTGAAGCCTTCTCCGACGACGGCTCCGCACTTCGCCAGATCGACCTCAACACGTCTCAGGTTTACCTGCGCGCTTCTCCCCGCCTGTTGCTGGCCGCCAAGTGTAGCGGCCTATCCAACGCCGCCGTCGAGCGCATGATTGACGCCGAATTCATCTACACGCTGGAACGCCAGCAGGACGAGTGGGAGGAATCGGCCGAAGATCCGCCTCCCCAGGGACGGCGCAATGCGCAGTTGTCAGAGGTCGCAGAACGAATTGAGACACGCGTCTCCGAAGTCCGTCAGAAGGTCGAAAACGACAACACCGGCTGGCTGATCTTGAAGTCGGTTAGTTGGATTATCGCACTAATGCTCGCAGGCTGGCTGGCTTGGGTCGGCTATAAGTACGCCACCACCGAGTGGGTCAGGGAACGCGCCAATACCGTCATAGCGAAAACCGAATCCATGCGCGGCTATCCTGTTCGCCTCCGCGTCGCTGACTACGGAACCGAAATTTCGCTCGCCGGGCTTGCGCCATCGGCTGCAGCAAAATCGGAGATCATATCCAGTCTCGAAAACGAGCTATCAGGTACAGCCGTCAAAGATGAACTTACTGTTGTTCCAACAGCGCCCGATGCAACGCCGCAGATCGTACGCCTGCGCAACGATCTGGAAGCATTCGAACGCCGCACCGCGCGCGAAGCATTCGAGCGAAGCACGTCGCGGGCGATCCAAAGACTTGACGGCCTGCCAACAAGCCTGAGCCAGCTAACACAGAACCTCGATGCGAGCGAGAAAAGGAACTTCGTACGTGAGACTGCGATAGAAGTCGATGCCGTCAGAACGAGCCTGCTGGATTTGCGTCGTCAAGCATCCTTTCAGGTAACTGGCGGTTCAGGAATTGAGAACCGCGAACTCGCCAGCCGCATGGAACAGTTGCGCGCTCGGCTCACCGCAAATACAAATAAGATTGCAGGCCTCCTCGACGCCGGCTCGGGGAATTTCGGCACTAAAAATAACGTTGTTCATTCTGAAGGCGGGTTACTCTCCGAAGCAGAGGCGATGGCCATCCAAACCGAGCAGTTTGCAACTCTGATTGTTGCTCTCGCTCAGGCCGCCAGCATAAAGCCACCGCCACCCGTCGTTATGGCTCCCCCTCCCGCTCCTTCCGGTCCAACGCCGCACGAGCAACTGGCCGCTTGGATCCGCGAACACGCGATATTCTTCTCGACCGAAACGCGTTTCCGCGACCCACAAACCGCCTCCCATCACCTCGACCAACTCGCCAAACTCATGAATGCGACGACTGCAACCATCCGCGTGGTTGGTTTTACCGATGATCAGGGCAGCAGCCAGCAGAATTCGCCACTTTCAAAAGACCGTGCCGACCTTGTGCGCCGCGCACTTGTTACCCGTGGCGTACCAGCGAACCGCCTGATTGCAATCGGCCGCCTCGATGCCAAAGATATTTCCAGTATCGTTGGCGACTCCAGTCCAAACCGGCGTGTCGAGTTTGAATTCAGTTTCGTCGGAGAGGCACGCTAAGAAAGTTCTGCCGAGCACAACCCCCGAGGAAATTAATCCGGTACATGGAAGCAACGCTCGTGGCGTCAAAGAAGGTCATGCTCCTGGGCGAAATCGGCGTTGGCAAGACATCCCTTGTCAATCGCTTCGTGAGCGGCCGCTTCCGCACCGACTATATGCCGACCATCAACGTCGAGATTTACACCCACAATCTTCCCGAAACAGCAACGCGCCCTGCATTGACGCTACGTATCTGGGATACCGACGGCTACTTCGGTGAAACGATCTTTTCCAGCGTCTACCTGAAAAATGCCGCTGCCGCTCTGATCGTCGCCGATGCGACC
>JAJFHK010000451.1 GCA_021775655.1 Filomicrobium sp.
ATCGTCGATGGTCGCAGGCGTCGTCCACGGTTCGCCATCGGCAATCTTCCGCATCGTCGCGCGCAGCACCTTACCCGAGCGCGTTTTTGGCAACCGCTCCACCACCATCACATTTTTGAAGGCCGCGACCGGTCCAATCTCCGAGCGCACCAGCGAGACAACCTCGTTCTCGATCTCCTTCTCATCGCGCGAAACGCCAGCATTGAGAACAAGGAAACCAGCGGGCAATTGGCCCTTCAGCTTATCGGCAACGCCAATCACGGCACATTCTGCAACGTCGGGATGACGAGCGACCACCTCTTCCATCTGTCCGGTTGAAAGGCGATGTCCGGCAACATTGATAACGTCATCGGTCCGCGCCATCACATAGACGTATCCGTCCTCGTCGAGATACCCCGAATCCGATGTCGAGTAGTAACCATTGAATTCCTTCAGGTAGCTCTCGCGCATTCGCTCATCGTTGCCCCAAAGCGTCGGCAGGCAACCCGGCGGCAGCGGCAGCGGAATAGCAATCGTTCCGCTCGCACCCGCTGGTACTTTTTGACCGTTCTCGTCGAGGACGTGCAGTTCAAAGCCTGGCATAGCGACCGTTGGCGATCCATGCTTAATCGGCAATAACCCGAGGCCGACAGGATTACCTGCAATGCACCACCCGGTTTCCGTCTGCCACCAGTGGTCGATCACCGGCACTTTGAGTTTTTCTTCCGCCCATTTCAGCGTCTCTGGATCGGCGCGCTCACCGGCAAGGAACAGGGCCCGCAACGAGGACATGTCGTAGTTGCCGATGAGACTACCGTTAGGATCTTCTTTCTTGATGGCCCGGAACGCGGTTGGGGCCGTAAACAGCGACACCACCTTATGCTGTGAGATAACCCGCCAGAATGCACCGGCATCGGGCGTCCCGACCGGCTTACCCTCGTAGACCAGGGTCGTCGCGCCGTGCAGCAGCGGCGCGTAGCAGATGTAAGAGTGTCCAACCACCCAACCAACATCGGATGCCGCCCAGAACACTTCGCCGGGGTCGATATTGTAGAAATTTTTCATTGTCCACTTGAGGGCGACCATGTGACCGCCATTGTCACGCACAACCCCTTTCGGCTGCCCTGTCGTCCCTGACGTGTAAAGGATGTAGAGCGGGTCGGTCGCCTTGACAGCCACCGGACCAGCCTTGCGCCCGCGCGATTTGTTCAGTGCCACGCATTCGGCCCAATCGTAATCGCGCCCCGCGATCATCGAGGCTTCAGCCTGAGGCCTCTGCAAAACTAAGCTCGAGGTAGGTTTGCTCTTGGCCGACTCGATCGCTTTGTCGAGCAGCGGCTTGTAGGCAACAACACGCGAACCCTCGACCCCACACGAGGCAGAAAGGATCGCGACGGGTTTTGCATCATCAATCCGGGTCGCCAATTCTTTGGCTGCAAATCCACCAAATACCACCGAATGCACCGCACCTATGCGCGCACATGCCAGCATCGCCATCACGGCTTCCGGAATCATCGGCATATAGATGAGGACGCGGTCACCGGTCTTAACGCCCAGATCGACCAGGACGGCGGAAAGCGTCGCGACTTCGTCAAGCAGTTCGCTATAGGTATACGTCTTCGTCGTGTCGGTGACGGCACTGTCAAAGATCAGCGCAGCTTGATCACCCCGCCCGGCTTCGACATGTCGGTCCAGGCAATTGTATGCGGTATTGCACTCTGCACCGGTAAACCACCGGCCATACTGACCTGAGTAGGGGTCGAAAACCTGATCCCACATCTTGTACCAGGAAATGCCTTGGGCCGCTTCGGCCCAGAACGATTCCGGATCATTCTTCCAGAACGTGTAAACTTCGCGATATCGGCTGGGCGAATTCGACATGAAAGCTTCTCCAGAGTGCTCTACGTACGGTTGTTCTAGACGCCGCGTGGACATGCCCGCATTTTGAACAACATGTCCCGCGTCATCGTGCCCTGCGCAAGTGCATGAAGCATGGTCAATTCGACTAACTGGCGCAGTGAATTGAGCTAGAACGGATCAAATTCGCGCCCACAGCCCTCCTGGACATCTATGATCTCTGACCCCGCATTCTACGCTGTCGCCATTCCCGCCGTTGTACTCACCGGCCTTGCCAAAGGTGGATTTCTCGGAGCACTCGGAGGGCTTGCCGTACCCTTGATGAGCCTAGTGATTTCGCCCATCGAGGCGGCTGGCATCATGCTGCCCATCTTGATCGCGATGGATATGATCGGGCTATACGCCTACCGCGGCGAATTCCACCGCGTAAACCTGACGATATTGCTCCCGGCAGCGCTCGTCGGGATAGCGCTAGGTTGGGCAACAGCGGCTTATGTCACAGAAGCCCACGTCCGGCTCATCGTTGGACTCGTCGGCTTTATCTTCGCCGCACGCTATTGGCTGACGCGCGCTCATCGAACGGCCGGTCCTGATCGGTTGAAGGGAACATTCTGGGGCATGATTGCCGGCTTTACGAGTTTCGTCAGCCACACGGGAGCCCCACCATTCCAGGTATACATGCTTCCTCAACGGCTCCCGAATGCCCTATACGCCGGCACCGCGGTAATTTTCTTTGCGGTCGTCAATCTGGTAAAGGTCATCCCCTACGCGGCTCTGGGCCAATTCAACGCCGCCAATCTTTCCACCGTCGCAGTTCTCATTCCCCTGGCGCCGATAGCCATGCTGGCTGGTGTCTGGCTAACCCGCCGCGTACCACAAGACCCCTTCTACGCCATCCTCCACGCCGCCCTGCTGATCGTATCGGGCAAGTTGATTTACGACGCAGTCAACGTACTGCTATAGCGCTGAAACCAAACAAAAAACGACCGCATCAGGCGATGCGGCCGCAACCTCACGTCACGTCATCAATTCAAAAGACCCAGGATCACCAATAGAGAACGGGCACCAATCCGATCATGGTCAGTAGAATCCAGAGTGCTAATATCTGCTTTGAGGATTCAGTCATTTCCAGCCTCCGCCGCCAATGATTTCCGTACCAACGCTTTTGATATAGGAACGAATCAATGCTGCACAATTGCCGCAGGTGCGATGCCGTGAAATTATCACAATTATTCGAGCCCGACCACATGATTTGCTCCTGTCCCCGTTCATATTTTCACGAAGCCACCATGAGGAATCGGGTCTCGCACAACGGTTGTTGCAATGCAGCAGAATTCCAATTGATGACGCCCACTCAATTGGCTAGCGTTTAAGGCGTACTCAAGCAGGCCAGCCTTGCCACCATCACCAAAGCGAAAATAGGACATGACAGCAAACCCTTACGAACAAAACCTCGACCGGAATCCCGCTAACCACCAGCCGCTGACTCCGCTGTCGTTCCTTGAGCGCGCCGCAAAGGTGTATCCCGCCACAACAGCCATCATCCACGGCAATACGCGCATCACTTATGCCGAATTCTACACACGCGCCCGCCGCCTCGCCTCCGCGCTTGCCTCCAAATACATCTCGAAAGGCGACACCGTCTCGGTGATGCTGTCAAACACACCGCCGATGCTTGACGCCCACTACGGTGTGCCGATGACGGGAGCCGTCCTGCATTCGATCAACACCCGCCTTGATGCTCCCATCATCGCCTTCCAGCTCGACCACGCCAACACCAAGATCCTGATCGTCGACCGCGAATTTTCAGCCGTCGTCAAAGAAGCGTTGGCCCAAACCAAAGTGAAGCCGATCATCATCGACTACCAAGATCCTGAGTTCCCACAGGACGGTGAACAGCTTTCCTATACCGAGTACGAAGAGTTTATCGCCGCCGGCGACCCGGATTTCGCCTGGAAGATGCCTGACGACGAATGGGACGCGATTTCGCTGAACTACACGTCCGGAACAACCGGCAATCCAAAAGGCGTCGTCTACCACCACCGTGGCGCCGGTCTGATGTGCTACGCCAACACCATTGCAACCAGGATGACCACCAATCCGGTCTACCTCTGGACCCTACCTATGTTTCACTGCAACGGCTGGTGCTTCCCCTGGTCGCTTGCGACAGTAGCAGGCACGCACGTCTGCCTCAGGTGGGTGCGAGCAAAACTGATGTACGATGCAATTGCCGACCACAAGGTTACGCACCTGTCGGGCGCACCGATCGTCATGTCTGTATTGCTGAATACCGAGCCTGATGAGCACCGCGAATTCGATCACAAGGTCGCTTTCAACCATGCTGCCGCTCCGCCGCCGCCATCCGTTCTCACCGCGATGGCCGATGCCGGCTTTGAACTCACCCATCTCTACGGGCTGACCGAAACCTATGGCCCGGCCGTCATTAACGAGTGGAATGAATCGTGGAACGATCTTCCCACCGAAGAACTCGTCGGCAAGCGTATTCGCCAAGGCGTGCGCTACACCGCACTTGAAGATCTAACCGTCATGGACCCTCAGTCCATGACCAAAGTCCCCCCCGACGGTGAAACCCTAGGCGAGGTCATGTTCCGCGGCAACATCGTAATGAAAGGCTACTTGAAAAACCCGAAGGCGACCGACGACGCTTTTGACGGTGGATGGTTCCATTCGGGCGACCTGGGCGTCCGCCACCCTGACGGCTATATTCAGCTCAAGGACCGCTCAAAAGACATCATCATTTCCGGCGGCGAGAACATCTCCTCCATCGAGGTTGAAGACGTTCTTTATAAGCACGCCGCCATCGCCTATTGCGCGGTCGTCGCAAAGCCAGACGAAAAGTGGGGCGAAACACCATGCGCCTTCGTCGAATTGAAACCAGGAGAAACCATTTCGGCTGACGATCTCATTGCATTCTGCCGCGAGCACCTCGCACATTACAAATGCCCCCGTCAGATCGTCTTCGCCGAGGTCCCAAAGACGTCGACCGGCAAGATTCAGAAATTCAAGCTGCGCGAAATGGCCCGCGACAGCTAACGCCGGCAAAGGCGGCTCCAGGAGCGGCACACCATAACCCCAGCGATCAGCCCACGAATCGACATGATGTGGTAACTACTGACCGTGGCGACCGCGTTGCCACACGGGTCGAGGGCAATTCCGTCATTCAAGGACGTTCGACTTGAAGCAATTGACAACATCGCTCGCAATGCGACTGGCAGCCCTTTGCACGGCGACTGCACTCTGCTTCGGAGCCCACTGCGCAGTGCCTGTTGCAACCCTATCGGCCGCCGCTACGGAAAAGACGGAAAAGCCACTTACGAATTCCGAAAAGAAAGAGACCGTCCTCGCAGCGCCTCCCGAGGTGTTGCGCATGTTGGGCGGCCATGTCGTCCTCGGCTACCGCCACGCCGCCCAGCTCACCGAACTTCTCAAACGCGGAGCGATTGGCGGGGTCTTCGTCACGAGGCGGAATGCCAAACGCCGATCCCGAAAACGCATTGCGAAGGAGCTTGCGAGCCTCCGCAAACTGGCCGCAGGCAATGCTACCCGCCCCTTATGGATCGCCACAGACCAGGAGGGTGGCCTCGTTGCGCATATGACCCCACCGTTGCGCCGACAGCCATCGCTTGGACGCGCGATACGCAAGGCCGAAACATCCAAGGAGCGCGAAGAGATCGCGCGCAAATTCGCAGAAACTCAGGCGACTGGCCTGTCGCAACTGGGCATCAATCTCAACTTCTCACCGGTCGTCGATCTCAAGCCCAAAAAGAAGCTGCGCCGTGATCGGCGTACTCACCTCATCCGCCGCGCAATATCTCCCGACCCCGACGTGATTATCGAAGCGGCGAACACCTATTGCAATACGCTGGCAAGCTGGCGGATTTTATGCACGCTAAAACACTTTCCCGGACTGAACGGAGTCAAGGCCGACACGCATATCCGCCAGGCAGCTCTTGAAAAATCTCGCGAAGAACTCGAAGCCGCGGACTGGATGCCGTTCTGGAGCGTCACCGCGACGACGCCCGCCGCTGTAATGATTGGCCATGCCAAACTCGATGCGATCGACGATGAAAATCCTGCCTCGGCATCGTCGCAGGTCATCTCGGACTTGCTACGTGACGAATGGCATTACGACGGTCTCATCATCACCGATGATCTCGACATGGGAGCAATTAACAAACGGCCCGGCGGCATCGGCAAAGCCGCCGTCGACTCGCTCCGCGCTGGCGCCGACATCTTGCTACTGACTCACGACGGTGACGTCGTTTACGACGTACTCCATGCCTTACTCATTGCTTACGAGCGAGGTCGCCTGGACGAAAAACTTCTGTCACAAAGTCGCGCGCGGCTGGATAGATTCGCTCGCCGCTTTTCCCCCAGGGAGATTATTTGGCCGGAAAACTTCCCCATGCCCTCACCAGCCCCCCATCGCGCCGCGCGAGTT
>JAJFHK010000452.1 GCA_021775655.1 Filomicrobium sp.
GCATCGGCCAGAATCGTATCCTTGTCCCGGCCGCCGCTGTCATCCTCGCTCTCCGATAATATCAGGTAGTCGCCAAGATTGAGCTTGCGCGCAATCAGTGCGCATGTCTCGCGGCGAACCAGTTGATTGAATTTCTTTGCAAGTTGACCTTCGCGCGCGTCCGGCATCAATTCACCGAGAAGCTCTGCGATCGCCAGACCAAGCACCCTGTCACCGATGAACTCAAGACGCTCGTTATCGCGTGGCTTGATCCTTGCACCACGCGCACTCGAGTGAGTCATAGCGCGCTCGGCCATTGCGCCATTCATAAATCGGTAGTCCAGCGCCTCTTCAAGTTCCGTCAACGCACGCACGTTCACCATGACCAGTTCCGGCTTCTCATGGCGTCGATGTTCGTCGTCATCAAACGCCTATTACCGAACAAGTTTGAATATACGGTTCCAGCGCACATCGAATGGCCATGTCCAAGGGCTGTACACGCGGAATGCATCGTCGTCGTCGACGGCAGCCGAAAAGAATATGATCTCAGCTCGCCCGATCAAGTTTTCATAGGGCACATACCCGACATCCCAAGTTGCACGACTATCGGTCGAATTATCGCGATTATCGCCCATCATGAAGTAGTGCCCGGCAGGCACCTTGTAAGGACCAACGTTATCGAAGAACCCGTTTGGTTCGGCATCAAGGACGGTATAGGTCTTACCCTCGGGCAGTGTTTCTTCATATTTCTTGATCTTGCGCGCTGGCCCGCCGTTGCTCGGCGGCACATAGAATCCGGCGGGCTTGCGCTTCAGCTCCTCGCCATTCAGGAAGACGACACCACCGCGCACTTGTATCTCATCGCCCGGCAGACCGATGACCCGCTTGATGTAGTCTGTCGAATTATCGCGCGGCAGCTTGAACACAACGACGTCGCCACGCTTGGGTTCACCTGAAAATACCCGTCCTCCAAAAACATTTGGACCAAATGGAAACGAATACCGGCTGTAGCCATACGAGAGCTTAGACACGAACAGATAATCGCCGATAAGCAGCGTGTCTTTCATCGAGCCAGACGGAATATTGAATGGTTGATAAAAGAAGATTCGAACCACCATCGCAATCGCCAGCGCCTGCAGGACGATTTTGATCATCTCCCACCAGCCGCTCTCGCTACTCTTGGTCACGTCCGTTTCAACGCTCATTCGGCACCCTCGTAACGACGCCTCCTATTTCCTGGAGGCGAAAAACATCCGCCCGCTATAACCCTTAAGCAAGCGGGCTGCAAACCACCGGCAATACACATCCTAAAGGCTCGTTCCCTCAGTAGAGCCGCCGGCCGAGTGCCTGCAACTGCCTTTAGATGGCATTATCGCCCGTCCCCGCCTAATTTGAGAGCGGAGATAATGACGATCGCCTGCGCCATCGGATAATCATCCGTTAGCGTCAAATCGATCCGTGCTTCCGCACCAGGAGGCACTAATTCTCGCAGATGCTCGGCCGCACCGCCCGTCAAATTTAAGGTAGGTCGGCCCGATGGCAGATTAACGACGCCAATATCCCGCCAAAAAACACCTTGGCGAAATCCAGTCCCAAGAGCCTTCGAACAGGCCTCCTTGGCCGCGAAACGCTTGGCGTAAGACGAAGCTCGGACCATTGCGCGCCGTTCAGACCGCTGCCGTTCGATCTCCGTGAAGACACGCCGCAAAAACCGGTCGCCAAAACGCTCGAGTGTTTTCTCAATACGACGAATATCGATAAGATCGTTTCCAAGGCCAAGGATCATTGAGCCCAACCCTTACTCCAAAAGAATCGACACTGGGTCATCGGAACCATCAATTCTAACCTGGCCGTAAGGCCTCGTTCAGTCACGTTTCACGCCGTGCCTGCGCCATGAGTGCACGCATATGCTGAACAGCAGCTGTCAAACCGCCAAAAATAGCTTCCCCAATGAGGAAATGTCCGATGTTGAGCTCGACGATCTGCGGCAATCGAGCGACGGCTTTGACTGTATTGTAAGTAAGACCATGTCCGGCGTGAACTTCCATGCCCGCAGCATGAGCCAACTCAGCACCGACCTTCAGCCGTTCCAATTCGCGGGCAACTCCAGTCACATCGTCTTCAAGCGCCCGGACGCAATAGGCCCCTGTATGCAATTCAACGATATCGGCGCCGACCCTTGCCGAAGCATCAATGGCGGCAGGTTCCGGTTCAATGAACAGCGAAACACGGATTCCAGCCGTCTTCAATTTATCAACCACTGTACTGAGATGGCTTGCTCCGCCAACTACGTCGAGACCACCCTCTGTCGTCCGCTCTTCGCGTCGCTCGGGTACGAGACAACAGGCATTCGGCACATGCTTGAGAGCAATGGCAACCATTTCATCCGTGGCTGCCATCTCAAGGTTAAGCGGGCGCGTCAGCTCAGCCTTGAGGCGCGCGATGTCACTGTCAGAAATATGGCGCCGGTCTTCGCGCAAATGTGCGGTAATCCCGTCAGCGCCACCCTCGATCGCAATGTGCGCCGCGCGTAATGGATCAGGGTGATGCCCACCACGTGCATTGCGGATGGTGGCGACGTGATCGATGTTGACACCCAGACGCAGCGCTTCATGCCCTTCGTCTTTGCCAGTCGTCACGGTCATGCTGTCGTCTCGATTATATTAATGTGTCGGGTCGTATGCGGCCAGCAGCGCGCCGAGCGGATAGCGGCTATCGTAGCCTCCACCACGGCGACGGCGCGCTTGGTAAGTTATCGCTGCCCGCTTGGTCGCGAAATAAAAGAAGGTCGCAATCGCAATACCAACAGGTAGACTGCCAACCAGCATCGGCTTGACCACCGGCCAAAGGATCGCGGCTGCAGCACTCACCATGCTTGGCGAAAACTGCCTGACACTCTCCCACAATTCAGAAAACTGCGCTTGCAATGCGGCTTGGTCAAGCCCGCCGGGAACTCCGAGCATGTAGCTGCCGGTGGCAAAAGTAGCCGGCCAGATAACCGCCCAAACGATTGGGTTGCCAAAGAATGTGCCGAGCATAGCAGCGGTAAAACTCGCTCTAAGCACTAGAGCCAGAACTCCGGCAAGCGCCATTTGCAGGCCAACAAGCGGCGTCACGGCTGCAAAAACGCCAATCGCACACCCAAATGCGAGCTGATGCGGCGTGGCGCGCACACGCAAAAGCCGTAGCAAGATGTAGCGCAATGAGCGCTCCCAACTTTGCCGCGGCCAAACAAGCACTCTCGCCTGCTCAGAGTACGTCGGCGGCACGCGCCGATCGAATAGCATCTATTAGGCCCCCCGACCTAAAAATACGACCTTATCGCGGTCGAATGTATCCTTGCCTCTATTCAAAAACCCGTTCGGCATTATTGACCACGCCTTTCGACTTCAGGCCCGCAAGAATATGGTTTAAGTGATCTAGATCCCACACCTCGACCTCAATCAGCATTTCGGTGAAGTCCCTTCGACGCCGAACCATTCGGACTTGGTCGATATTGCCATCGGCTTCACCGATAAGTCGGGCAATTTCAGCCAGACTGCCAGGTGCGTTGAGCGCCGTGACCTTGATTCGGGCAGGAAACCGTTCCGGATTGTTGGGATCTATATCCCAGGTAACATCGATCCAATTCTCATGTTCAAAGCCCTTCAATTCGGGCGAATGAATTTGGAAGATGCGGATTCCCTCTTCCTTCGTCAAGACGCCGACGATGCGGTCTCCTGGCACAGCCCCCCCGTCCGCATAGGTTACCGGAAGATCGCCCTTCAGCCCGCGAATCGGGATGCTGGAACCTCCTTGGCTCCCGCCATTAGCCTCTTGTGCCGACATGCGAAACTTTAAGCCAATGACCTTGGAAAGATTGAACCATCCTTCCTGACCTCGAGCTCGGCGCCCCCGCAACTTGGGCTTGTAATTTTGCACCGGCCTATCCAGGTCCGCCTTCGGCAGTGCGGCCCGCACAATGTCGCGCGGCGGAATTTCGTTGCGCGCCACGCTGGCAAGAATATCTTCAAGTGTTTTCGAACCCGCCGCCAACCGCGGCAAGGCTTCATTCAACCGCTCTTCGGAGAACTCTTCCCCGTACCGCTTAAATTCTACCGCAACCAACCTTCGCCCCAGTTCGGCATATTGTCGACGGATTGAACCGCGCACCGCACGCCGAACCGCCCCCCTGGCACGCCCAGTGACTGCAATGGCTTCCCACGCAGCCGGCGGAGTTGCGGTCTTCGACGTGACGATCCGCACTTCGTCGCCATTCCTGAGCCGGGTATCCATAGGCACATGGCGACCATTGACGTAAGCAGCCGTAGCCTGGTTTCCGACATCGGTATGCACCGCATAAGCAAAATCGATCGGCGTTGCCCCGTGCGGCAAGGCAATCAAACGGCCATTGGGAGTGAAGCAGAACACTTGGTCCTGAAACAATTCAAGTTTCGTATGCTCCAGGAATTCTTCTGAATTCGATCCCTCCAGAAGCGTTTCAACGAGCTGTCGAAGCCATGCATACGGACCAGATTCCTGCTCCAGACTAGGGGCAGCAATGTCGTCAGAACCGAACTCCTTATAAGCCGCATGTGCCGCCACGCCGTATTCAGCAATGTTATGCATCTTCTTGGTTCTAAGCTGCAGCTCAATTCTCTGATGCTGCGGTCCCAAAACAGTAGTGTGTATTGACTGATAGCCATTGCCCTTCGGGGTCGAAATATAGTCCTTAAATCGACCAGGCACCTGTCGCCACGTCGTATGGATGACACCGAGCACGCGATAGCAGTCCTGCACATTGTCGACGAGCACCCTGAACCCATAGATATCTGACAGCTTCTCAAGGCTGATCTGCTTGTTCTCCATCTTGCGCCAGACAGAGTAGGGCTTCTTTTCCCGTCCCATGACCTCGGCGGTGATTCCGACGTCAGCAAGCTTGACTTCCAAGGCCAGTGTAATGTCGTCAATCAGCCGCTGGTTTTTTGCCCGCAACTGTTCAAGTTTGTTGGTGACTGCTTCATAGGCGTCCGGATTAAGCCAGCGGAAGGCGAGTTCTTCGAACTCGTCGCGCATCGCCTGCATGCCCATACGGCCAGCCAGCGGCGCGTAGATGTCGAGCGTTTCCTGCGATGTGCGGCGCCGGCTGGCTTCACGCTTATGTTCTACCGTCCGCATGTTGTGGAGCCGGTCGGCAAGCTTGACCAGAAGCACCCGGATGTCACTCGATATCGCCACCAGCAGCTTGCGGAAGTTTTCCGCCTGCTCAGCCTTTTTTGACACCAGATCAAGTCTCTTGATCTTAGTCAGTCCATCGACCAGTTCACCGATCTCCTTACCGAAAAGCTGATCGATTTCAGCCCGGGTCGCGTCAGTATCTTCGATGACATCGTGCAGCAGCGCCGTCACCGACTGCGCCAGAGCAGCGGCGTCACGCACCGGTACCAACAGTCCTGTCTCCCCATCGATAACGATCTCGCGACAGCCGCGGATGTCACAAG
>JAJFHK010000453.1 GCA_021775655.1 Filomicrobium sp.
CCTTTACTCGCTTGGCAGTTATGCGCGCAAAATTTCCCAAGGCGACCGCAAGCCATTTTATTCCGGTATGATCGGTTTTCTTGCCCGTTATGCAGCTTCACAAGCACCCAAGTATCCGGTGCGCAGCGTTACAATGGTCTCACAAACAAAAGAGACCCGCTCAGGCGTATACGTTGACAGTGTCGTGACGTTGAACGACGGCACGACCTACGACGTCCGCTGGTGGCTAATCCGGCGCGGCGGTTCTTACAAGGTCGGCGATGTATCGGTGCTCGGCTTTTGGGGACGCGAACAGTTAAAACGGCTGTTCGAGGGCTATATCAACGACAATGGCGGCAATCCGAAAGCCCTGATCGTCGCTCTAAATCGATGAGAGCGGCATTGCCGTTTATTGCCTGGTTCTGCAATTTGAAAGACCGGAAATTCGCCGGGCATGAAGCCCGTTATTTGCCAACTACTGTTCAGTTTTGTCCTTAGGCGCATCCTCAGCAGGCGGTGACCAGGCCGCATTCGTCATCCTGTGCGTGCCGCCCTTTAGAACTTCCGACTCTGAATAGTAGGGAAGGCGCACGACCAATTCAATTGGCGCGACCGGTTTGGCAAGCAACTGGTCGAGTTGCCCCAGGCTCTCGTCCAAAGTGGTATTCAGTTTCAGATTCAGGCGATAGTTGCCCGCCTCCGTGACCATCTTCGGAAACGCCTTGCCCTTCTTGTAGAACAGAAGCGTTCCTGAAAAACTGCCGCGCCCAGGAACCGCGATTGGCGCAAACGGCTGCTTAGGCCTGTCCACCCTTTCAAAGCGCCGCTGGTTCGGATCAAACCGGCCAGGCGGCACGAAGAAAGACCCATCCACCGAATATGCCGAATAGAACGTTTTGACTTCTTCGCCGCCCTCGCGCGATACGGTCAGATCGATATCGAGAACCGTGCCATCGCGCGCGCCATGATTGGCGATCGTCATCGGAATAGCGAAAACTTCTAAGTTTCCATTCGCATCCCGAGTGTAATGAACGACAGGAGAAACATGCACTCCAAGCTCGGGCTGCTTGAGGACGCTGTGGTAAAGACTGACTGCCGAGAATATTAGCGCAACCGCTGAAGCAATTGCTGTAGATAGCCCCCCAATCGAGCTCCCTGAGCGTGCATACACTGACCCGCCGGCTGCAGTGTTTTGTGCGATCTCATTTACTTCCCGGGCGACAACGCCGCCTGAACGCCTGAAAATTCCCATCACCAACGCCCCCCAAAACGCTCGGCCAACAAGTCCGTGAAACGATTAAGGGCCCCGTGAATACGGCTGTGGTGAGGCAAAAAGTAACAGCCTCAGCGGCTGATGCCCAACACCGTTAACCAGCCAGTTGGGCTTCAATGGCCGCCAGCGCATCATTGGCTTTCTCACCGTCTGGTCCGCCGGCCTGAGCCATGTCGGCACGCCCTCCGCCACCTTTGCCGCCGAGTGCAGACGCACCTGTGCGAACAAGGTCAACTGCGCTCCAATCGCCGGTCAAGTCGTCCGTTACGCCCACTGCAAGCCCCGCCTTGCCATCCTCGGTAACACCGACAATAGCAACGACACCCGAACCGACATGCTTCTTACCCTCGTCAACAAGGCCTCGCAGATCCTTCGGGTTGAGCCCTTCGACCGATCGCGCAAACAACTTCACCTGGCCAACCTGCCTCACCAGATCCTGGCCACCTGCCTCTACACCACCACCGCCGCCGCCGAGTGCGGCCTGACGCTTGGCGTCCGCGAGTTGACGCTCCAGCAACTTCTTTTCGTCCATCAACGCACGAACCCGGTCGACAACATCTTCTGGACGCGTGCGCAGAACCGCTGCAGCCTCGCGAAGTCGCTCGTCTTGAGCAGCTAAATATGCCCTCGCGCTGTCGGCGGATAGCGCCTCAATACGACGAACACCGCCGGCACTCGCACTCTCACCGACAACGCGGATGACACCGATGTCCCCGGTTTGGCGTGCGTGCGTCCCACCGCATAACTCCAGCGACCATGCCGCCTTGGGCTTGCCACTTTCGCCGATGCTGGTTTGATCTGGCTCCCCCATCGATACGACGCGAACTTCATCACCGTATTTCTCGCCGAACAGAGCCATCGCTCCAGAATCCATCGCGTCATCGACCGCCATCAGCCTCGTCGTGACCGGAGCATTTTCCGCAACTACAGCATTGGCACGCGTCTCAACCTCTCGAAGTTCGTCCTGCGTCATGGGCTTGGGATGCGAGAAATCAAATCGCAGCCGATCGGGAGCCACCAACGATCCCTTCTGCGCAACGTGGGTGCCAAGAACCTGACGCAGCGCTTCGTGTAACAGGTGGGTCGCCGAGTGGTTCGCTTTAATCGCGCTCCGTTGGTCGTGATCAACCTCAAGCTCGACCGCTTCGCCCGCCTGGAACGATCCCTTTTCCACGCTTCCAAAATGTACGAAAAGGTCGCCGACCTTCTTTAGTGTATCGCTGACCCTGAACACGGCGCCCTTGCTGCCACGGACAATTCCTCGGTCGCCGACCTGTCCGCCGGATTCGGCATAAAATGGAGTCTGGTTGAGTACGATTTGACCTTCGTCACCCTTCTTCAACGATTTGACCAATTTCCCGTCATTGACGGCCGCGCGGATTTCGCCTTCTGCAGTCTCAGTGTCATAGCCAAGGAAATCGGTAGCCCCGGCGGCATCGCGAACGTCAAACCAAATCGCCTCGTCGGCGGCTTCGCCTGAACCCTTCCACGCCTTGCGCGCATCCGCCTTTTGCTTCTCCATCGCGGTACGAAACTGATCCGTATCGACTCCGATACCTCGTGCCCGAAGCGCATCTTCTGTGAGGTCGAGCGGGAAGCCGTACGTATCGTAGAGCTTGAAAGCAACGTCCCCCGAAAGCACATCACCTTCACTCAATTTTCCACTCGCATCACCGAGCAGGACCAGGCCTTTTTCCAACGTCTTGCGGAACCGGGTCTCTTCCAGCCGCAACGTTTCAGTGATTAGAGATGACGCGCGGCCAAGCTCACTGTAGGTATCGCCCATCTGTCGCAAAAGCGCTGGCACAAGGCGGTACATCAGTGGTTCTTTGGCGCCCAAAAGATGTGCATGCCGCATCGCTCGGCGCATGATTCTGCGCAAGACGTAACCGCGTCCCTCATTACCCGGCAGCACTCCATCGGCAATCAAAAACGAGGTCGAGCGAAGGTGATCGGCAATCACCCGGTGACTAGCCTTAGCCTCGCCTTTAGCCTCGACATCCGTAAGGTCGACGGATGCTGCAATCAATGCGCGGAACAAATCCGTTTCATAGTTGTCATGGGTGCCCTGCAGCACGGCAGCAATACGTTCCAATCCCATCCCGGTATCGATCGAAGGTTTTGGCAACGGGCAACGGTCGCCGCCCTCCATTTGATCGAATTGCATGAAGACAAGGTTCCAGATCTCGATAAATCGGTCACCGTCTTCGTCGGCCGATCCAGGAGGCCCGCCAGGAATATGGTCGCCATGATCGAAGAAGATTTCCGAACACGGCCCGCACGGTCCCGTGTCCCCCATCTGCCAGAAATTGTCTGAAGTCGCGATGCGGATAATCTTGTCATCGCTAAGCCCCGCAATCTTTTTCCAAAGACCGCACGCTTCATCGTCATCATGATAGATCGTGACGACCAGTCGCTTCTTATCGAGACCGAATTCCTTAGTGATAAGTGTCCACGCGAGCTCAATCGCATCTTTCTTGAAATAATCTCCAAACGAAAAATTTCCGAGCATTTCAAAGAAGGTGTGGTGGCGCGCGGTGTAGCCGACATTGTCTAGATCGTTGTGCTTACCACCTGCCCGTACACATTTCTGCGACGTCGCAGCACGCTTATAGTCCCGCACCTCTTGCCCCGTGAATACCGACTTGAACTGGACCATCCCCGCATTGGTAAACATCAGCGTCGGGTCGTTGCGCGGAACGAGTGGCGATGAAGCCACCTCCTGGTGTCCATGCTTCTTGAAGTAGTCGAGAAACCCTCGTCGGATCTCATTGACACCGGTCATTCTAGGCCTCGCAGAAAGTCCCCCTACCAGGTCATCGAAGCGGACCACAAAAGGCCATGGTCCAAACCATGACAGTGGCCTGTCCCGCTCCTCATATTGGGGGGGTCGGCAAACGGACAATTTACAACGGCAACGCCAACGCTGCAGCGCCCGGAATGGCGATCCGCTCAGCGCCCCGCATCGCCCCTTTTACCGGTGCCCTCGTAAACTGTCTACGTGTCTGGCAATGCGCCACCAATTCACCCAGCCCAGTCACCAGAATACCGCCCACGCAAGGACAAAAAGCAATGGGCGGACAAAAAAAGCCCGCCCACCAAATTTGCCTTGAGGCAGCCCGCAGCTTCGATGCGCCGTAACTGCCAGGGCTATTTCTGCTCAGCGGCGAGCCCGCTTACCTTGCGGCGCGGCCGGTTCGTCGCCGTCTTTGCCTTTGTCCTTGTCTTTATCGCCAGAAGCTGAGCCAGCCAGCGGTACGATTGTCTCTGGATCATCGCCATCCGCGTCAGTGTCAGTGTCAGGCTCGACAAGAAGGTGATCGGCAACCAAGCCGGCATTTTCCCGGATCGCCCGTTCAATAGAATTTGCCACCTTGGGATTGTCTCGCAGGAAGGCCTTCGCATTTTCCCGGCCCTGCCCTATCCGCTGACCCTGATACGAAATCCAGGCGCCGGATTTCTCGACAATGTTGGCTTTGACTCCAAGATCGATAAGCTCACCATACCGGGATACGCCCTCACCATACATGATGTCGAATTCAACCTGTTTGAATGGTGGCGCAACCTTGTTCTTAACAACCTTGACGCGGGTCTGGTTGCCGACGACTTCGTCCTTGTCCTTGATCGCACCGATACGGCGGATATCGAGGCGCACTGAGGAGTAGAACTTCAGGGCGTTCCCGCCCGTCGTTGTTTCCGGGTTTCCAAACATCACGCCGATCTTCATGCGGATCTGGTTGATAAAGATAACCATCCCGCCGGACCTCGAAATCGAACCCGTCAATTTACGTAACGCCTGGCTCATAAGGCGAGCCTGCAACCCTGGCAAGCTGTCACCCATCTCGCCTTCGAGTTCAGCCTTTGGCGTCAGTGCCGCCACTGAATCGATCACCAGCACGTCGACTGCAC
>JAJFHK010000454.1 GCA_021775655.1 Filomicrobium sp.
CCCAACACGACCTTGGGAAGTGTTGGCAAAACGAGAACCAGAGCGATTCACTGATGTCCGTAGCCGCCACACGTCACGTCAAGGTGAACCGATCGCGGTACAAAATGTCCGTGACGAACTTCGCAGCTGCATTGCCGGCCATCTGCTTTATGCTTGCCGTGGCGGCACCAGCGCCCGCGTACGCAGAACTAAAGCTCTGCAACGATACCGCCAGCCGCATAGGTGTGGCCATCGGCTACCGTGACAAGCTTGGTGAGCCAGCCTCCGAGGGCTGGTGGACGATTGCGTCGCAGACTTGTGAAGTCCTTCTGCGCGGCAATATTCCAAGCCGGCTAATTTACGTGCGCGCCATTGATTACGATCAGGGCGGCGGCTGGGCCGGCACGACGCAGTTGTGCACTCGCAAAGAGATCTTTGCAGTAAGCGGTATCCGCGATTGCAGGGCAAACGGGTATCAAAGCGAAGGCTTTATGGAGGTCGATACCGGCGGTTCCAAGCAGTGGACCATCCGGTTGTCAGATATGGAAAAACAAGGGGACGGTGGTCTATGAGACGTAATCGACGGGTTAAGCTGGTCGCGACCATTGGACCGGCGTCCGAGTCCCCAGAGATGCTGGACAAACTTTTCGAGGCCGGCGTCGATGTTTTTCGCATCAACATGAGCCACGCCAGCCATGAACTGGCCGGAATATTGCACGAGCGCGTTCGCGAAATTTCTGCGCGTCGCGAACATCCGATTGGCATTCTCGGCGACCTCCAAGGCCCCAAGTTCCGCCTGGGTGAGTTCGATGGAGAGCGCGTCAACGTTGTCCAAGGTGGCGAATTCGTTTTCGATCGAGATGAGAAAGCAGGTAGTCCCAACCGTGTATTTCTTCCCCATCCGCAAATCTTTGAGGCCGTAGAGCCAGGTCACGCCCTGTTGCTCGACGATGGAAAGCTTCGCATGCGCGTTAAGGCGGCGAGCGCAGAACGAATAGTTGCCGAGGTTCAGATTGGCGGCGCACTTTCCAGCCGCAAGGGCGTCAGTCTGCCAGACACGCTGCTTCCCATCAGTCCGCTGACCGAGAAGGATCATAAAGACCTTGAGTTTCTTCTCGGCATCGAGGTTGACTGGATCGCCCTGTCGTTCGTGCAACGCAGTCAGGACGTGCTCGAGGCCCGCGAGATCATCGGCGAACGTTGCGCCATCATGGTCAAAGTTGAAAAGCCGCAGGCGATCGACGACCTCAACGCTATTATTGACGCCGCTGACGGCTTCATGGTTGCCCGTGGCGATCTCGGCGTTGAAATGCCTATTGAGAAGGTGCCGGGCCTGCAAAAGAAGATCACGCGAAAGGCCCGCGCCGCTGGCAAGCCGGTCGTCGTTGCAACCCAGATGCTTGAGAGCATGATAACCAGTCCGGTGCCGACGCGCGCTGAGGTGTCCGACGTAGCGACCGCGGTCTTCGAAGGCGCTGACGCCGTTATGTTGTCCGCAGAATCCGCTGTCGGAAAATACCCAATTGAAGCCATAGAGATGATGGATCGCATCGCAATTGAGGTGGAGAACGACAAGGGCTACGAATCGATCCTGCATGCTTGGCGGACACAGCCGCTGCCGACTCCTTCCGACGCTATCGCCGCAGCTGCCCACGCCATCGCCGATACTGTCCATGTTGCGGCTATAGTCTGTTACACTGAGACAGGTTCTACAGCGCTGCGTGTCGCCCGAGAGCGCCCCGGCCTTGCGGTTATGGGACTAACTCCCATCGCAGCTATGGCGAACAAACTCGCAATTGTATGGGGACTGCATTCCGTCGTTGTCGAAAATGAACTGGTGTCAGTGTCCGACATGATCGACCAAGCCTGCCGGATTGCTTTCGAGCAGGGCTTTGTCAAGGCCGGTGAGGGTATACTGGTGACCGGCGGTGTACCGTTCGGCCAGTCAGGAACCACCAATATGATCCGCATCGCCTTCGTTAACGAAAAAGGCGAAGCTGTCGCCTCCGGCTAATCGCGGGGAGCCGACGCAACGGTGCGCCTCACGAACCTTGTGCGGGGCGCCCCAATGCAACTACTATCAAGCGCCCTCTGTCGCAAAGATTTCAGCCATGATCTGAAAGCGAATATCGGGTCTGACGGTCGCTGGCGGCAAAGATTAAGATCCACGCCCAACGCCTCGGCGTAAGTGCTCCATGCATTGCCTTGGCCAAAACGAAATACAGGAAGTGATGACGTGAGCAACCGAAGCAGTACCGACAAGAAGAAGGGCTTGCCGGCTCCAACTAACCCGACCACAGCGAGCATCAAGAGGCCGCCACGCTCCGAAGCCGAGGATGCTATCAAAACACTGATCGGATGGGCCGGCGACGATGCCAGCCGCGACGGGCTGATCGAGACGCCCAAGCGGGTTGCCACGGCATTTGAACAATGGTTTCGCGGCTACGATCAGGATCCAGAGAGCATCTTGCAGAAAACCTTCGAAGAGATCGAAGGCTATGACGAAATGATCACCCTGCAGGGTATCCGTTTCGAAAGCCATTGTGAGCATCACATGGCGCCGATCATCGGGCGCGCGTGGGTTGGTTACATCCCCAATGGCCGTGTGGTTGGGATCTCAAAACTTGCTCGGGTCGTCGACGTTTTTGCCAAGCGGCTTCAAATCCAGGAGAAGATGACAGCGCAAATCGCCAACGTCATCGAGGAAGTCCTGCGTCCGCAGGGAGTTGCTGTCGTCCTTAAGGCCGAACACCATTGCATGACGACGCGTGGCGTCATGAAGCCCGGCACCGAGTTGGTGACTAGCCGAATGCTCGGGTGCTTTCGAGATAGCGCCATCACCCGCCAGGAGTTCCTTTCGATGGTCGACTGAGATCGGCCTCCGGATTTTATTCCTCGGTTGGGTAATCCACCTTAGTCAGGTAGAGCCCTGAAGCAGGCGCGACCGGGCCGCAGGCAGGCCGATGACTTGCTTCAAGCGCTGCTCTCAAATCGCCGGCACTCCACTTACCGTCGCCGACGAGCTTCAGCGATCCGACAATCGAGCGCACTTGATTATGCAGGAACGAGCGAGCCGATGCGGTCACATGGATCTCGGCGCCAACGCGCGAAACATTCAGACTATCGAGCGTCCGCATAGGAGAATTTGCCTGGCAGCCTGATGCACGGAACGTGGTGAAGTCATGGTGCCCGACAAGCGCCTGCGCAGCCCCGTGCATCGCGTCCGCGTCAAGTTCAATCGGCACCCACCAAACGCGGTTTAGATCAACCGTCGGTGGCGCCCTGCGACTGAGGATGCGGTAGAGATAATGCCGCGCCGTCGCGCTGAAGCGCGCATCGAATTCGGGATCGGCAACGGCGGCTTCCAGAACTGAAACGGGTTCTGGCCTGAGATGGAAGTTCAATGCTTCCCTGAGGCGATAAGGCTGCCAGTCCTTGGCAGAATCGAAATGGACAACTTGTCCAAGCGCATGGACACCCGAATCCGTGCGCCCCGCACCGCGCACACTGACCTCTTCCCCTGATGCCTTGAGGATTGCTTCAACGATGTGGTCCTGCACCGCTTCCCCACCGGCTTGGCTTTGCCAGCCGAAAAATCGAGTGCCGTCGTATTCGATGATGAGGCGGTAGCGCGGCATGGGTGGGTCAGGTGTCACTGCATAAGAAACAAGCGGCGGCGCAAGATCTAACGCCGCCGTCCTATCCCTATCTGGTCAGCCCAGCGATCTCAACGCTTGCAGGGAGCTTCCAGTCTCACCGGCCGACGCCGATGTGTCCGACCCTGCCGCTTGGGAAGTACGAGCCACGACCGTATCCAGAGTGGCTGCCAGAGTGCTCGTGCTGGTGATAGTTGTAGTTATAGCGCTTTTCGTAAACATTGGTCTCGTTGAAACCGAGCGCCAGCGGAGTTTCTCCATCAGGATTGATGATGACGCGCTTAGTTGTAGGCAGGGGCCGGAAAACGCGTACGCCTTCCTCAATCGTGACTGTCGCCCCATAGAATGGCCGAGTCTCAATGCGCGTGGTGCCGCTTTCAGCCAAAGCCGGCGCTGCAGTGGCAAGCGCGGCGATTGCGATGGCGGCGGCAGGGATAAGCTTAGACATGAACTTCATACTCCAAGACAACACGTTGCTATCGAAAAGATAATAGCAAAGAGAAAATGTCGGCGTTAATGCCTTTTCAAGCATGCTTAACGCTTCCACCAACCATTCTGGAACGACGATGTCCGTGCTATTAGGCTGGCAGCCGGGCACCTTGTTCGATACGCGCTCCGCGCAGAAAATCTTCCGCGCTGCAAGCATTCTTGCCGGCCTTCTGGACACTGACGAATTCCACGGCACCCGAGCCGCTCCCACAGGCAACGATAAGAGAATCCCCCGAGGCGACAACTTCCCCCGGAACACCTGCGCGATCCGAAAGCCGGGATTTCAGTGCCTTGACCCTCTCACGCTTGCCAGCGTTATCAATCTCGAACCAAGCGCCGGGGAAGGGTGACAACCCACGGATCATATTGTGAACGTCGCGTGCCGGCTGCTCGAAATCGATCCGCGTGTCAGCCTTTTTAATCTTGGCGGCGTACGTAACGCCATCATCCGGCTGCGGCGTACAGTTGAGCGATCCGCGTTCCAGGGCTGCCATTGCCCGAACCATCAGCCCGGCTCCCACAACCGCAAGCCGGTCGTGCAGTTCGCCAGCAGTCATGTCACGCCCGACTGGAACACTCTCTGCAAGGCATACCGGGCCTGTGTCGAGCCCCTCCTCCATGCGCATGACGTTGACGGCGGTCTCGGTATCGCCCGCCATGATCGCCCGCTGGATCGGAGCTGCTCCACGCCAGCGTGGCAGGGCCGACGCATGCCCGTTGAAGCAGCCTTCCCGTGGAGCGTCAAGAATGGCTGCGGGCAGAATCAGGCCGTAGGCGACGACAACCGCTGCGTCCGCGTCAAGCGCCTTGAACAGAGCCTGTTCGGCTCCATCCTTCAGGCTCAGGGGGTGGCGTATCTCGATGCCTTGCTCTGCGGCGAATGCGTGCACTGGTGTGCGCCGCTCCGCCATGCCGCGCCCGGCAGGGCGGGGAGGCTGCGAATAGACAGCAGCGATATCGTGGCCTGCGCCGATCAGCTCCGAGAGTGTCGGAACAGCAAATTCGGGCGCGCCCATGAAAACGATGCGCAAGGCTTAAGTGCTCCTTGGCGGCAGTGTTGAGCTGGATGTTGAGTCGGATTAGTCCGCCCGTGCCTGCTTCTTGAATTTACGGATCACCATGTCCCGTTTTAGCCGCGACATGAAATCGATAATGAGCTTACCGTCGAGATGGTCGACTTCGTGTTGAACGGCAGTTGCCAGAAGTCCATTGGCAGCAAGCTCTTGTTGGTCGCCGTTCCTGTCGACGTAGCGAACAACTACATCGCCTGGGCGTTCGATCTCGACTTGCACTCCGGGAATAGAAAGGCAGCCCTCTTCGTGCACGCGCGTTTCATCACCAAGACTTACGATCTCGGGGTTTACCATGAAGTATGGGTTCGGGCCTTCTTCGTCATCAGCGACATCGAGCACCAACAAGCGCTTGGGCACACCGACCTGGATCGCAGCGAGGCCCACGCCCGGTGCGTCGTACATCGACTCTAGCATGTCATCCATCAACCGTCGTAAGTCGTCGTCGATTGTCTCAATCGGCGCCGAAATCTCGCGCAGGATCGGGTCAGGAACTGTGATGATCTCGAGCTTGCTCATGTGGATGAGATAAGAGCTTCGCGCCTAAGGGTCAATTGCTGCGGGCGGCCCTTGCAGGCGCCCCGGTAAGGGCATGCCAGCCAATCACGGAAATAATTTTGGCTCCCGCTTTGAAGGTACCATTGATCGTTCCGGAAATCTTGGACGCCCCGATCCGTCTTCGGTAGCGAACGGGCACTTCAGCGCACCTCAGCCCAGCTTTCGCAGCTTTGACCTGCATTTCGACCGTCCACCCGTAATCTCGGTCGGACATCGCAAGGGCATTAAGAGCATCAAAGCGAATAGCACGAAATGGACCAAGATCGGTAAATCGCTCACCCCAGATGAGGCCGATGAGGCGCGTTGCGAGCCAGTTACCGAATACCTGCTGCGGCGTTAGCGAACCGCGTTCGGCGCCTCCCAAAATACGCGAGCCGATTACGAGATCAGCTTGCTTCTGGAGGATCGGGGCAACGATCGGCTCCATGTCTTCTGGATAATCCGAATAATCGCCGTCGAGAAATACGACGATATCGACCGATGGAAGCGCTGCGATTCCAGCCAGACAGGCTGCTCCATAGCCGCTATCATTTTCGCGAACCACCTGAGCACCTGCCTGGCGCGCGACAGAGTCGGTTGCATCTTGCGAGCCGTTGTCGGCAACAATGATCGCGTCGACCCACTTAGGGATCTCCCCAATCACCTTTCCAATCGCCTGTTCTTCGTTAAGGGCCGGGATAACAACACCGACCCGCTGACCGTTGCGCAAAAAAAGACGCTCCTCCTGCCCCAGTACGTCGTGAGACCTTCTTACAACCGATCGCTAACGACCTACTGTGAGCATAATGAGGAAATTTCGAGGGCGTGCACCGATGCGCGGCACGGCTTATCGGTCTCATGCCGCTTTGTTGCCGGCAAGATCGCCATTAAGCCCCTTCGCGATGAGCGCCCGCGTATTGTCAACGCCATAAAGTTCGATGAACGACCCGAATCGCGGTCCCTGGCTGGAACCGAGCAAAACCTCATAAATTGCCTGGAACCATGAGCGTAGGTTCTCCTTCGTATAGCCGTTCAATTTTCCTGCTTCGAAAACAAGGTTTTGCAAATCTGCGGCATTGGAATCTGCGGGCGCATCGGCAAGCGCCTTGTCGAGTGCTCCTAGAGCCTGGCGCTCCTGTTCGCTCGGCAGCCTGAATTCTTTCGTCGGTGCAACGAAGTCTTCATAGTAGCGGATCGCATACCCGACGAGTTCATCGAGCTTTGGATTCGTCTCAGCCATAGCTTCAGGCGCCAGCCGGCGGATGAATCCCCACAGAATTTCGCGGTCGTGCGCGTTCGACGCCGAGACGAGGTTCAACAACAGCGCGAATGTAATCGGCAGCGCATCTTCCGGCGGTTGCCCTCCGTGGACGTGCCATACCGGACTATCGAGCTTCTGCTTCGGTTCGCCCTTCGGGTAGGCGTTGAGGTGCTGGAAGTACTCATCCACCGTCCGCGGAATCACATCGAAGAAAAGCCGCTTCGCGGTCTTCGGCTTCTGGAACATATAGAGCGACAGGCTTTCCGGGCTCGCATATTTGAGCCAGTCCTCGATGGTCAGGCCGTTACCCTTTGACTTCGAAATCTTCTCGCCATTCTCATCGAGGAACAATTCGTAGTTGAACCCTTCCGGCGGCGTTCCGCCTAGTGCCCGGCAAATCTTCGACGACAAATTCACCGACTCGATGAGGTCTTTGCCGGCCATCTCGTAATCGACGCCCAGCGCGGTCCAGCGCATTGCCCAGTCGGCCTTCCACTGGCACTTGACCGCGCCACCGGTAACTTTGGTTTCGACCTTTTCTCCGGTTTCGGGATCGACATATACGACCGTCCCCTTGCCAGGGTGGCGTTCAATCATCGGAACCTGCAAAACTTTGCCTGTGCGCGGACAAACCGGCAGGAACGGTGAATACGTGGCGCGACGTTCGGCACCCAGCGTCGGCAGGATGATATCCATGACTGCGTCATAGACCTCAAGCATCCGCAAAAGCGTTTCGTCCATCATGCCGGACGCGTAACATTCCGTCGCCGAGAAGAACTCGTATTCGAATCCAAACTGGTCAAGGAATGCCATCAGCCGTGCGTTGTTGTGTGCGGCAAAGCTTGGGTAGTCGCTCGAAAAAGGGTCGGGCACGCGCGACAGCGGTTTGTCGAGGTGTTCGGCGAGCATGTCCTGGTTGGGCACATTTGTCGGAACCTTGCGTAATCCGTCCATGTCATCTGAAAAGCAAATGAGCCGGGTATTACGTTTGCCCTCGGTCAGCGCCTCGAAGGCGTGCCGCACCATTGACGTGCGCGCTACTTCTCCGAACGTTCCGATGTGCGGCAGGCCCGAGGGACCGTAGCCCGTCTCAAAAATCACCGTCGTGTCTCCGCCGCGCTTCTGCCGGTCCAGCCGCTTGATCAGCCGGCGGGCTTCTTCAAACGGCCAAGCCTTCGCGTCAGCGGAAGCGGCGAGCAGTACGGGATCGAGTTCGAGTGCCATGTGAGCTTTCTAGCGGTTTGAGATTTTACGGGCGGTGAAATGAACCGTCAGTCGTCGCGAAACTAGTTGCGCCGGACGCCTTCCGTCAACGCGCGGGCCATGCTGAGCTGTGGGTGCCGTGTCGATGCAACCTGGATACGGGCTTGATTGCAACTGCCGGGTCGCTAGATATGGAACGCGATACAGCACTGGAGACAGATATGACGCGCCAGCTTTCCCCGCAGGAAGCACTGATCTACGCGATGATCACTACCGCGGCCACCGACAACCAGATGTCTGACGCTGAATTGCGACGCATCGGCACGTTGGTCAAAGAATTACCGGCCTTCGACGGATTTGACGAGAACACGCTTGTCGAACACGCTCAGGCCTGCGGTCTGTTGATGTCGGGGCAAAATGGCCTCGACAACGTTCTCGACTCGATTGCCGGCGGGCTGCCTGAACATATGCGCGAGACTTGCTATGTGCTCGCCTGCGAGGTGGCCGCATCCGACGAAGTCGTAAAACGCGAGGAAAAGCGATTCCTGCAACTCCTTGCACAGCGCCTGCAATTGGCCCAACTCACCTGTGCCGCCCTCGCCCGCGCAGCTTCGGCCCGTCACCAGCGGCCCTGATCCACTTGTAAGTTAGGCACCTAGTGTCACTCCGTCACGTCTGCCCATGGATCATAGCTGCCAAAGCTCCAGACATGCCCTTCGACATCACGGCAACTGTATAACCGCCCGCCGTAATCCTGATCTTCAGGTTCCGAGACGATACGGGCGCCTGCCGCCCGCGCTTTTTCGCAATGCCCATCGACATCTGGCACAATGACATAGCAACTCTGCGTTGTTGGGGCGTCTGTGCCATCCATCGGTTTGACGAACCGTCCGAAATCGTCATCGCGGGCCGATCCAAGCATGATCATGCCGCTCCCGAACCGCAGCTGCGCATGCGCAATAGTATCATTGTCTCCGGGCACGACGAGGTGCTCTTCAAACCCAAAGGCTTCGCACAGCCATTTAATAGCTTGCACGGCATTGCGATAGCGAAGACATGAGATGACAGTGGCTTGGCCGGCCGAAATTGCGCTAGACATGTTGGGCTCCAATGGCGCGAGTTTGCGCCATGCTGTCGGTACCATGTCAGTGAAGCACCAAAGAAAGGCACTCGCTTGACCAAAGCTCGCATGCATTTCCTGCTGCTCAATATGGGCCACTTTCTAGATCATTTGGTCATGCTCGTGTTCGCGACGGTCGCCGCCCTCGTGCTGCGCCTTGAATGGAACATGAGCTACAGCGAACTCATTGCTTACGCGACACCGGGCTTTGTTGCCTTCGGTATATTTTCGTTACCTGCCGGTAGGCTTGCCGACCGCTGGAGCCGCGAAGGTATGATGGTCGTCTTCTTCTTTGGTATTGGCGTATCTTCCATTGCCTGCGCGCTCGCGCAGGGGCCGATTGAGATGGCGGTGTCGTTGTTTGCTGTCGGCATGTTTGCGGCAATCTATCATCCGGTTGGCCTGACACTCGTCGTTGAAGGGGCCAAGCGCACCGGTATGGCGCTCGCATACAACGGCATCTGGGGCAATTTAGGCGTCGGCGGCGCGGCCCTGTTGACCGGCTTGATGATCGATTCCGCGGGCTGGCGCGCCGCGTTCTATGTTCCCGGTTTCATTTCGATTGCCCTCGGCTTGGCCTACCTTTCGCTGATGTGGAGCGAGGTTGTCGAATTGCCCAAGAGCCGACGGATGGCCGCGCGTGCTGCCGAACAAAAACCACCGAAGAAGAATTATTTTCCGGAAGAGGATCGGGAGCTCTATCTTCGCATCACGATCATTGTCCTCTACGTCACCGGAATCTCAGCCTTTGTGTTCCAGTCGGTAACCTTCGCACTTCCGAAGATCTTTGAAGAACGCCTGACCGGCATCGCCGAAACGGCGACAATGATCGGCTGGGCGACATTCATCGTTGCGGCGATTGCTTCCCTCGCGCAAATCGCCGTCGGACACCTCCTCGACTCGGCGGGCCCGCGAACGATGTTCCTGATCGTCGCCGGATTGCAATCAATCTGCTTCATGTTGATGCCGGGTCTGGAAGGCTGGTCGGCGCTCGCCGTTGCGATGTTCTTCGTTATGGGCTCATTCGGGCAATTGCCGATAACCGACTACATTATCGGAAAGACAGCAACGCCGGAGCTACGCGCCTCCATTTATGGCGCGCGATTTGTTTTAACGTTCACGGTACTTGCCGTTGCGCTGCCGCTGATCGGTTGGATCCATGCCAACTGGGGTTTCGACATGCTGTTTCGAATGCTCGCTGTCACTTCGGCAAGCGTTTTCATCGTCGCGCTACTTCTTCCACACCGCGTTCCTGAACCTGCCGTCGCGCCAGCGGAGTGAGGATCTTAAATTCGAACTGCACCAGTCCGCTTGGTGAAGTGTTCCAAAATCGGCAAGGCTCTGCGCGGCCCAACTCATGGTTCGTTGTTGGGTACGGGAGGTAAGGACCGCCGCTCTAGATTGACTGGCCGCAAGGACCAGCAGGAGACATTGACCTCGCTGGCCATTAATCGCGTCTACTTGTCCAGGTCCTGCAAGAGTAACCTAACGGCACTCTCCAATTGCGGGTCACGGCCCGCCTCGATCGCGTCGGGATTGTTGCGCACAATTTCGGTTGGCACGATTTCATTATTCTCGAAGAATTGCCCGTCGAGTGTGCGAAAGCCCAGTTGAGCGAACGCGAGTACGAGACGTTTTTCTTGCGGGTTATAGAGGAGCACGGCCGTTCCGGTGCCCGGCACCCGGTCGCCAACCTTCGGTCCGATCTTTTCGCGCATGTAGAAGTAAGGGAAGACAGATGCGTCCGAATAATTCCAACTATTGACCGCAAGCGCGCTCGGTTTCGCCCAGTGATTATATGGTGCGGTGCCGAGTTCCACACCGTTACGGGTGACCATTCCGGAATGCCGCTTGCCTGTCAGAAAAGCGGTCAGTTGATCGTGTATGAAGCCACCAGAATTAAAGCGGGTGTCAACGATAGCAGCCTCTTTCTCGCTTTCGGCGCCGCGCAATCGTGCGAACACGGCTCTGAGTAGCGCGTCGTCCATTTGTCACACATGCGCATAGGCAAGCCTGCCATTAGAAAGACGTTCGACCATAGCGCGGCGTCGCTCAACCCAACCATTGTAGAGGAGGTCGATTTCACTTCCTGGTGGTGCCGGGCGAAGCGCAACATCGACTGGGTCGCCACCGGTGCTCGGGCGGACGCTAAGGCTCACGAGCTGGCCGGCCTTGTGATTGAGCAACGGATAAATCATTTCGTCGGAAGCGATGGCTTGGCCATCCACCGCCAAAATCACCGCGCATGGCGTGAGTGGGCTGCCTGCGAGTGCGGAAGGGCCGCCCGCCATGACAGAGGCAATGCGCATGCCGGGCGCCGAATGCCCCGTGTCATAACCAAGGCCGAGTTCTGCGGTTTTATCCCACCAACTGGACGCATGCTTGAAGCCCGTGAACATGTGGGAGGCATTGAGTTCGCCTTACATTTCGTCGATCAGCTCGGCAAACGATTCCCAATGGGAGATATGTGGGACGTAGCGCGCATAAAGGTTGCGGATCTTTAGCCAATCGACACCGTGCATTTTCGCGTCGTAGAACTTGGACTGGACAATGCGCCATTGGCTCTCGACGAGATATTTGGCTTCTTCGGCGAAGTCGAACGGGGCTTCCACGGAAAACAGTACAGCCCGCTTCTTTCCATTGGCGAACTCGAGCCGCTCGATCGAGTTGGTCGTTGCAATGTAGATTGCCGTTCCCTGAGGGTTTATCTATAGATTTAAAACTCCGGCACCGGGCCGCGCGAAAAGTTGAGACGGCTGGCCGGTCCGCAAGTCGATAATCTGACCGACGAGGTTTACTCCGTGCTGAAGTGTGATCAACCCCATCCGCGCATTGTCCGCCGTTACACCCTTTAGGAGAATCTGGGTTGGCTGTGCGGTGATTCGTGCCTTGCGATGGGCAAGACCGTCGAGATCTGTTGATTGCTGCATTGAACCCGCGCCTGCCACGGTCTCTTGTGCTGCGCTCATGCCGAGGACTCATTTTTTGATAGGCCTCGTCGCTCAAATAGGCCGCCATGACGTCGCCCTCGGACTGATTTTCTCGAAGTTTGCGGTCTGCAAAGCGAGTTGTTTGCCAGATGACGATCTTGCCATCAGGGCTGAACACCGGCTTTGAGTCACCAAACCCACTGTCGCTGATTTTGCCGGTGAGCCTTGCCGGCCAAATCGTAGAGCCATATATCGGGCGTGCCGTCCGATATTTCGCGCTTGCGCCACTCTACCTCCGGCGACATTTGGCGTACATACGCAAGCCTGCCGCCGTCTGGGCTGATGGCCGCCATGCGCGTCCCATGGGGCATCACGAGCCGCTCTCGGCCGCCCGTCACCGGAACTGCATCGCCACCCTTGCTTGGCACGACCCAGACCTGGCCTCGGCACACAAACGCGATAGTCTGTGCGTCAGGTGAAATCCTTGCTTCGCGCAGCCACATCGGGCGGTTTGGGTCGACGCCATATGCCCACCCGGTCGATGATATCAGTCCTGCAAATAGTGGACATGCGACGGCGAAAGCGATCGCAAGTTTCCAGTGCAACCCCAGATGATAAATACTACGAATAAACGAAGCCAGCATGCGGATTCCTCGAAACAGATCTACCTTGCGAAGTGTGCCACCATAGCCGACGAAGCAGCCACGGGCTGCCGGGCAGAAGTCTGCAACGGGTCACCTCCTGCCGGAATCTGCCCTCTGCTGCCACGTCCGGTTCTGGAGGTCGCGCGCAGCGATACCAACCGCTGGCCATACGCCGCCGGGCGCGCAAAAGTCGCGTTAGGCTTCGTTAACGCACTCTGCTTTGCCGATGAGCTTGATGACACGCGACGGTACCGCTATGGGCCGGCGGCTTTGCCCATCACAACCTTCGAGCAAATGCGGCGATGGCATCGGCGGCAACTTCGATGTTGCCCTTGCGCGTGAATCCGCTTCTTCCGCGCGGTCCGAAATCGTGGTCGCCATCGCCAATCCAGCCTAATTCGATGGAAGGTGACAGCGTGTAACCGGCAACATCCTCGCGCGTGCCAAATGGATCACGTTCCCCCTGCATGATCAACATAGGACAACTGAGTTCGGCGAGATGTGCCGTCCTTAGATTCTCAGGGTTTTTTGGAGGATGAAACGGGTAGCCGAGGCACACGACCCCGTCGATCTTTCCTCCTTTGTGGAAGTCGTCGGCCATCATACTTGCAATGCGCCCGCCCATCGACTTCCCGCCAATGAGAAGTTTTGACTTTGCGCCAATCTCCGCGCGGATCGACTCAACCGCCTCGTACAATTCCGGGAACATCGTTTCTATTCTGGGCGGCGGCCGTCGCTTGCCGGTCTCCCGGATCTGGCGCATATAGGCAAATTCGAAGCGAATGACTGAAATGCCGCGTGACAGCAGCATGGGAACAAGCGTTTCGAAGAAACGTCCCGTCATCGGTTGACTGGCTCCGTGAGTCATCAGGATGTGAGCCACAGGGTCCTTGTCGCTTTCCGGCATCTCAATCAGAAGTTCTCGCTTCAAGTGCCGAGCCTCCCCTAATATATTCGCGCGCTAATGCAATCGCTTTGTCGCTTGGTTTGCGTTTAATAGTGGCCCAACATTATCGCTAACAAGGTTGCCCGATGGAAATTCTCCCCGGATTGAGCGAGCCGATATTCCGATTTTCTGTGTTCGCCGCGGTTCTCGTTGCCATGGCGCTGATTGAGCTTGTCATCCCCCGCCGCAAGCTCACCGTACCGAAAACGAAGCGCTGGGCCACGAATTTTGCGATCGTGGCAATCGATACGGCTGTGGTTAGGCTGATGGGCGCGCTCGCCGTGCCGCTTGTCGCCGTCGCTTCTGCCGTTTACGCCGAAACGAACGGTTGGGGCCTCTTCAACCTGATTTCTCTACCGCACTGGCTGGAATTTCTGCTGGCGCTTTTGATCCTCGACCTGGCGATCTGGTTCCAGCATTACGTTTCGCACAAGGTACCGTTGTTCTGGCGCCTGCACCGCGTCCATCACGCGGATGTCGACATCGACGTCTCAACTGCGATCCGGTTTCACCCGATCGAAATTGCACTGTCGATGTTGTGGAAAATCGTACTTGTTTTCGTGTTCGGCACCGCGGCTATTGCAGTGGTCGTATTCGAGGTCATCTTGAACGGCGGCGCTTTGTTCAACCACGCCAATATCGCACTTCCCTCATGGCTGGACCGCGCGCTGCGCGTGTTGATCGTTACGCCAGATATGCACCGCGTGCATCACTCCGTCATTCGTCGCGAGCACGACACCAATTTTGGCTTCAACCTGTCTATATGGGATCGTTTTTTTGGTACCTACACGGACCAACCTGATCGGGGTCACGAAGGGATGAAGATTGGACTCGAACAATTTCCAGCACCCGCGCCAACTCGCCTGATATGGAGCCTTGCACTCCCCTTTGCCTCCAAACCGGGACAACGCTGATGAGCCCCGCGTCATATTTTGGCCCCACAACGGTTTCAGCGGTGTAGGATTGGCGTCGATTAGCGACGGAGGGAGCTGATGGGCTGGAGATTACCGGCAACCGGCTTGATTTATTTGTTCGGCATAGCATTTGCGCATAATTCCCTTGCGCAAACGACGGCCCTCGCACCACCGCCGCCCGAACAAGGCCCACCGGCTACCGAGCGACCAGCCAAGAAATCGGCGGTACCAGCCAAGAAGCTTTTTGGTGCAGAAAGCCGCGCGGCAAAGCTCGCGCCACGCGCCATCGGCTTTTACTCGCGCGGTTGCCTTTCAGGTGGCGAGTGGCTGCCGCCTGACGGACCTGCTTGGCAGGCAATGCGCCTGTCTCGAAATCGCAACTGGGCCCATCCCAAGCTCGTCAAGTTGGTCAAGCGTCTGGCAACAGAGTCGAAGGCCGCTGCCGAGTGGCCGGGCCTCCTCGTCGGTGATCTGACGCAGCCGCGTGGCGGACCGATGACTTCTGGCCACGCCAGTCATCAGGTCGGGCTCGATGCTGACATCTGGCTGACCCCGATGCCGGATCGCCGTTTCACATGGGAGGAGCGTGAAAGAACCTCCGCTGTTTCCATGCTCAAAGATGCACTTTCGGTGAATCCAGAAGCCTTCACTCCCGGCGTGGTGGCGATCATCAAGCGTGCCGCGTCCTACCCCGAAGTCGAGCGCATAGGCGTAAATCCGGCAATCAAACTTGCACTATGCCGCGCGGCCGGTGGAGACAAGCCGTGGCTTGGTAAAATCCAAGGATGGCGTGGTCACACCTACCACATGCATATTCGGATCAAGTGCCCGCCCGGTAGCAGCGGCTGCCGAAGCCAGGGGACTCCGAACGGTACCAGTTGCGCAGCCGCGGAGAAATGGTACGCCGATACCAAGGCTTGGATGGAGAATCCGAAAAAGCCACCCAAGAAAAAGACGAAGAAGCGCAAACCCAAGCCGCCGATAACGCTCGAAGGCCTGCCAAGTGCCTGTCGCACTGTCTTGGCTGCAGCGCCAATCGGCGGCCCTAAACTGATCGCTGAAAGCATTATTCCGCCTGAGCAAAAACCTGCTGCTGGTGTTGTGTCCGCCAAGGCTGCCAGTGGTCCTGCAGCTTTCGCAGTGCCCCACGAATTGCAGGCCCCACCAGAATCCAACTTGGCGGTGCCGCAGCCGCAATCAGCCGAGCACCTGCGAAAGGCGCAACAGTAGACCTCTCGTCGCTGTATCTCAGCGCTCGGATAAAACGCTCGTACCGATCGGGCAACTCACGCCGGTACCACCAAGCCCGCAATACCCGGTCGGAACTTTTGCCAGATATTGTTGATGATCGTCCTCTGCAAAGTAGAACGGTCCTGCTGGAGCAATCTCGGTCGTTATGACCCCGAGCCCGCGCTCATCAAGTGCTTTGCCGTAGGCTTGCTTTGAAGCCGAGGCTTCGACCTGCTGAGCTTCCGAAAACGTGTAAATGCCCGATCGGTACTGTGTTCCCATATCGTTGCCTTGGCGCATGCCCTGGGTCGGATCGTGGCTTTCCCAAAACGTTTTCAAGAGCCGCGAGTAGGAAATCTTGGCTGGATCGAAGACCACGAGGACCACCTCGTTGTGGTTGGTCTTGCCCGAACACACCTGTTCGTAAGTCGGGTTGGGCGTATCACCTGCCGCATACCCCACGGCAGTCGTAATGATCCCGTCGCCCAATTCCCAGAATTTGCGCTCCGCACCCCAAAAACAACCGAGTCCGAACACAGCCCTTTCTGCGCCATCGGGGTAAGGCCCCTTGAGCCGCGTGCCGAGCACATAGTGGCTTTCTGCGGTTGCGATTTCGAGATCCGTTCCCGGCAGAACCTGATCTTTTGGCAGGATTTCGGCAGATTTCTTGAAGAAAAACATTGCGGAACCTTCTATAGGCAGCTTGAGAGCTTCTGATATAGTGCGCCAAAGCCTGGCGGTCATGCCGCCCAAGGGTAAATGAATGTCACAAACTAGCGAGCGTGAGGAAACGCGATGACTGTCGCAACATCGAGCGAGCCAACACCGGCGGCCTCGACAGCTAGTCCGGATAAAACGGCAGGACCGAAGGTCTACGCCTCTGGCACGCTGCGCAAGATAACATTTTCATTCGTATTTTTGCTAATGCTGCCGTTTTTCGTCAGCCTCGGACCGATGCTTTTTGCCCGCGTCTCCCAGGGACATTGGCTTGGAACGCCGGGACTAATTCTTCTCACCACCGCCTTCGCCGTGATCATGGGGCTCGTCGTCGTCGAACTGGCCTCGTCAATCCGCGCCCGCGTTGTCCTCGGCGAAAAAGCTGTTCGCATTCGCCTGCCGCAGTCGCGCGGACTGATGAGTCTTTTCAGCTACAAGACGTTCGACATTCCCTATGACGACATTTCTGCCGTCGAGGTGCGTCGCGAGATTTATGGCGGTTCACTCGCTCCAGTGATCATGAAAGGTGCGCGCGTCTGCTTGAAGGACGGCGGCAATGTCAAGCTTGGCTATATTAACGAACGCAACGTCGACCCTGCATTCCCCTTTACGGAAATCGGCGAGCGCATTGCCGCCCGCGCCAACGTTCCGATTGTCGATGTCGGGGATGTGCGCAGGTCCGCATTCAAGAAGACTTTCGGCGTCGAGGCCAGCCCCGAAGAAAAGGACGTGTTAACTGAGGCAGATATCGCAGCTGTCAACCACCGCCATGGACAAGCCATCTTCTTCCTGGTGGGCCTGTTAATTCTCTTGGTGAGCCTCGGCATCATCAGTGACACGACCAGTGATATCGGCCACGCTAACCTGCTTTCAACGACCTTCGGCTCGTCGAATTGATGCCGAAGATCGTTCGCGTTGCGCTGATTTAATTCGTGAAAACATTCAGCTGTTCGCGGCGCTGACCGGTGAAAGCAGCAAGCACGCCAAGAACACCGAACAGCAGGTAGGTCGGCAGATAAATGATCGGAGCGATCGCGTATTCCCAAATCAGCGGGTGCGTGGCAGTCGAAACTGCTGTTTCCGCAGCGGTGACGCTCTTTGGTGCAAGGGCCGCCCAGTGCTCGACCAACAACGTGGGTTTGAACGGCCCGAATCCATCAAATGCAGGCGTCGCATCTGCAACGAATGCGATTGTCGCAATCAGGATAAAAACGAACGCCAAGAACCGAAGAGCAGGCAGACCGATGCCGATGATGAGATTGAACGTTCCCTTGACCAGCCAGATGGCGGCGCGGAACAGAAAAATCACCGTCCAATAGGCAAGCCTGAACGGCCACATCAGTAGGGCGAGAAAATCGTGAAGGAGACCCATCGGCATCTCTGTCTGGCTGCGGTTGATCATGGCTAACCTGGAACCGGGCCCTATTCAAGGCACCTCATCCAACCACAATCCCGCCGCGTTGCGCTCTTTAATTGCCCCGCAGGGCTTTTGGTTATCACGTCAACGCAAGCTTGCATCTGAGGCGAACTAGCGACGCG